>DAHVAB010000059.1 GCA_027314825.1 Solirubrobacterales bacterium | reverse complement strand
TGGTCCCCGTATGCGGGCAAGCTCAACGAGCTGCTCGGCAAGCCCGTCTGGAGCGGCAACTTCATGCTCAACGAAGCGGGCGGCGCCGGCTCCGCACCATCGATCAGTGGCAGCCTCGACTTCGCGGGGGCCTACTTCGAAGACATCTGGCCGGGCTTCCTGGCGGCGCTCGGCATCGCGGCCGCCGCTGATGCGCTGATTCCTCGCGAGTGGCTCATGCGCACGCTGTCGCGGCGAAACGGCGGGCGGGGCTCTCTCGTGGGAGGGCTCGCGGCGCTGCCGTCACTGATGTGCACCTGCTGCACGGCGCCGATCGCGGTCACGCTGCGGCGCGACGGCGTACCCACCTCCACATCACTTGCCTACTGGCTCGGCAACCCTGTCCTCAATCCGGCGGTGATCGCCTTTCTGGCCCTCGTCGCACCCTGGCAGTGGGTGCTCACGCGCGTGCTGATCGGTTCTCTGCTCGTCTTCGGCGGCACCGCGCTCGTCGCACGCCTGACCGGCCGAACCGCGCAGGAGAGCGCGCACCCGGCTGAGCTCTCACGCTTCGCGCTGCGCGACACTCCGCACAGCTTCCTCAGGACGTTCCTGCGCCTGTTCGTGCGCCTGGTGCCGATCTATGTTCTGCTCGTCCTGCTGCTGGGAGCCTTCCGCGGCTGGATCTTCCCGCTGGACGCAGGCGCCGCCCAAGCGGTCATCCCGGCGTTCATCGCCGCTGCGCTTCTCGGCACGCTCGTCGTGATCCCGACCGCAGGGGAGATCCCGATTCTGCTGGCCCTCGCGGCCGCCGGCGTCAACCCCGCGGTGCTCGGCGTTCTCCTCATCACGCTCCCGGCAATCAGCATCGTCTCGATGTTCATGGTCGGCCGTACGTTCACCGTGCGGGTCACCATCGCGATGGCCGGGACGGTTGCGCTCTGCGGCGCACTCGCCGGCGGCCTGCTCCTGGCGTTGACCGGTTAGAGGCGCCGTCCGTGCGGCGCGGGCAGGCACGCGCATGCACACGCACCCCGGACTGCCCGGGCTGGCTGCCCGCCCCAGCGGCGAAGGCCACCCTAGGGAGACGGGCGCCAGGCGCGCCGCACGGTAGGCTTGTAGGCCCCCTGGGCGACGTGGCGGAGTGGCTACGCAGCGGCCTGCAAAGCCGTCTACACCGGTTCGATTCCGGTCGTCGCCTCTGCATGAGATCGGCTCTGGCAAGCCAAATTTCGCGTGTGGGCAGGTACGAGCGAGACGCCGGATCGCGGAAGTCTCCCCAAAGTCTCCCCAACGTGCTCTCGACCACCGGCGACGCGTGGGAGGACGGCCGCGCCGACGGGCGAACGAAATCGGGGCGCGACCGGCGGCCGCGCCCCTTCCTGCGGGCCTCGTGGAGGCTGCGCTCAAGCTGCGCGGCGCATCTGGATGACGTTCGGGCGGGCCGGTGCAGGAGCGCCGGCGGTGGGAGTGGCTCATCGAGATGTCGAGTGTGGCGTCCCTTCGGAGACCCATGTAAGGGTCGATCCTTTGAATGCGAGCGCTTCGATATGGATCGCGACGTCGAGCTTGCTCAGCCGATTGCGGTCGTGCAGGTAGAGCACGAGCTGGCTGGGCTCGATGGCGGATGCTTCGCTACGGCCCACCCAGGCGATGTCGCCGTGGGTGTCGAGTGCGAATGCTTCGACGCTCCTGCCGACGGGCGGGCCGAGCTTGGCGAGGCGTTCGGTGGGTGGCTGCGGAGGCAGCTCGACGCCGACGCTGGGGTTGTAGGAGTTGGCCATGATCGAGAACACGGTCCTGCCTGTCTTGGCGTCGAAGAGCTCAAGCCATTCGCTGCCGCCATCCTTGCCGCCGTTGGATGAGATGTAGGCGATGAACGTCCCGGCGGCTTGCAGGTGTGTGAGGATGCTGGACTGCACGCCGATCTCGCTGACCTCCCGGGTCAGCATGTGCACGCGGCCGTGCGGGCGCGCGCACGCGTAGAAGGTTTCCGCTTCCCCTTCCGGGCTTTCGGTGAGCACTCTCCAGATCAGCAGGCGCGGGGTCGCCAGGCGCAGCTTGAAGTACCTTGAGCGTTTGCAGCGGCGTGGCGGTGCCACCCGCGCGTAGACGATGTGCACGCGCATGTACCCGGCGAACGGCGTACCGGGCCGAGGGGTTTGGGAGACGGCGATCAACGGCCCGCGGCGGTGGCCGTGCTCGATCGTTATGGCTCCCACGTGTACCCGCCGTTCACAGAAGCGCAGGCCGCTGGAGTGGTAGTCGCCCAGCGCGCCGTAGGGCAGCCCGATGCCGAGGCCGATCACATCGAGCACCCGACAGGCCGGTCGTGGCGGGTACTGTCGCACCCGTCCGGCGGGCGTGATGCTCGCCATCCGCGCCGGCGTTTCCCGGCCTCCCGTTGCATATTCCTGCCTGGGCAGCTCGCCGACCCACGCGCGCCCGTCGCCCGCGAACGCGATGCCGTAGGCGGCGATCAGACGGTTGGTCACGGTGATCGCCCTGCCGCGCCGGTCGATGCGCGCCACTTCGCCAGAGAGGCGCGTGAACCACGGTTCGCCATCCGCGCTGAGCGCGAGCCCGGCGATCTCCCCGCGCTGGCCTTCTGCTTCACGGCCGTGATAGGAGGAACGGGGGTGATAGAAGCGCACGCCCCGCGAAACACTGAACTGGCCGATCAGACCGTCGCCCGCCAGAAACCAGACATCGCCGCCTGCGGCCGCGAGGATCGGCCGCGAGAGCCACGACACCTGCATCGAAGGCACGATCTCACGCCCGAGCGGGAACTCCCGGATCGCCCCATCGGGGCTGATCCTGCCGACCCGGCCCGCCGCGTCCAGGAACCACATCACGCCGTGCCGGCCGGCCGTGATGCTCTCCGGCAGCGCTCCCGGCAAGAGGCCTCGCCTGAACACCGCGACCTGCCCGTCGGGGCTCAACCGCAGGATCGCGCCGAGGCGCCTGCGGCCACGCCGCAGCAGCTCCGTACTCCACAGCTCGCCGTCACCGCCGACCGCGAGGCCGCGAATCCGTGCGCGCGGATCGACCGCCAACACATGCGCGCTGAAGACGCCGCGCGCGGACACCCGCCCCAACATCGGCGCATGGACGCCCTTCTGGGCGGTGAGAAACCACTCCCAGCCATGCGCGCCGGTCGCGAGATACTGCGGCCAGCGGCCCGACAGCACCGCCGGGAACGGGAAGTCCCGGAACCGTCCGTCCGGGCTGATGTAGTCGATACGTTCAACCGATTCCGTGCCATACCCTTCGGAGATGCTGCCCGGCATCTCACCGCCGTACCAGACCCCGCCGGCGGAGCCCGCCGAAATCATGGTCGGGTAGCCGCGCAGCAGCTGCGGCGGCCCGCCCGGCCGAACCCCGCGCAAACGCAAAGGCGCGCTGCCTGCTGGCGCCGGCGCCGCCCAGCCGACCGACACCACCACCAGCACCGGCAACGCCCGCCGCGAGCGGCTATGCGTGAGCGCCGACCCCAACCGCCGCCGGAGACGCCAACGCCACCGGCGACGCGGACGCCGCGAGTCGTCGCTGCCGCTGCGCTGACCCATACCCATCCACAACACGTGATCGGCATCGAACGCAGCGGCCGTGAGTGCGCCTGCGCGAGATCAAGCGCGCGCTGCTGCGCTTGGAAGGCGTCGCGATCAAGCTCGGACGTGATGCCGACGACTGGCCCACGCCACCGTCGCGGCAGTCGCCGTCGGGCGTGAACTCCAGAGTTCCACCTCCCTGTGTCAGACGTGGAGTCCACATCTGGCGATCGGCGCGAGCACGTCGGTGTGCACCCACGGTGTCGGCAACCGACCTTATGCCGCGAGGACGCCCTACGTTACGCCCTATATTGTGCGCATGCGCAAGACGAGCGTATATCTGGACGAGCAGGAGGCTGAGCGGCTCGCACGACTGGCTCGCGAGCAGGGACGCTCGCAGGCTGAGATCCTGCGCGAGGCGATCGCCACCTACCGGCCGCGACCCTCAGAGGATCGGGACTTCGCCCTTGCCGGCTCCGGTCACGGCGACGGCTCCTCGATCGCAGAAGTGCCCGAGGAGGCGCTGCTGGAGGGCTTCGGCGAGTGAGCGTCATCATCGACGCGGCACCGCTCGTCGCATTCGGCGACGCCAACGACCCCTACTTCGGGACGATCGCAGAGCTGCTTCACACGATCGACGGTCCGCTGGTCGTGCCCGCGCCGGTCACCGCGGAGATCGACTATCTGCTTGGACGTCGCCTGGGAGATGGCGCACGGCGCAGCTTCATCGCCGATCTGGCCGCGGGACGCTTCACCGTCGCCTGCCTGGAGAAGGAGGACTATGCGAAGGTCAGCGAGCTCGACGCGCGATATGCAGACCTGAGGCTCGGCCTGGCCGACTGCTCGGTGATCATCACGGCCAACCGCTACGAGACCGACCGTATCATCACCTTCGACGAACGGCACTTCCGAGCGGTCGCACCGCTCACCGGAGGAGCTTTCACGCTCCTGCCCGCCGATGGGTAGTCCCGGCGCGGGACGGCGTCGTGGAAGCGTGGATCGGGCTCGTGGGGACTGCGGCCGGCACGATCGGAGGCGCGATGGTGGGTGCGGCTATCACGCTGCGCGGTGCTCGCCGTCTCAATCGCAACGAGCGCATCGCGGCGGAACGCTCGGAGGCGTTGCGGGCATACCGCGTGTTTGTCGCTGAGGCGGTCAAGTCGGTGGCCGAGCTTCGCCGGTTGCCGCCGGTGCCGTCTCCCAAGCTCGTTGAAAATGCGTCCGAAGCTCTCTGAGCCGCCTGCTGGGAAAGGCCGGCGCACAGATGGCAACCAGAAGCCGTATCCATCGCCGAGCAGGAGAGCGAGGCGCTGCTCACCTTCCTGGCCGACTGGCCGCTGCGCGTCTCAAGCGAGCTGCTGCGCGTCGAGCTTACCTGCGTATGTCACCGGCAGGGAATGCCCGCGAGGGAGGCGGACGATCTGCTCTCGGGCATGCGGCTGCTGCCCGTTACCGGCGCGGTGGTGCTCGGCGCGTGCCGGACGTTCACGCCGGTGCAGCGGGCGCTCGACGCTCTGCACCTCGCCGCCGCGGAGAAGGCGCGAAGCCAGATCGGGTGCTTGCCGAGACGTCTCCACAAAGCTACGCCTGTGCGCGCAGCTCCTCAGGCGACGGCACGACGATCGGGCCCTCCGGTGGCTGGGTGAAGCGGATCGGATTCCCGAACGGATCGCGCAGCGCACAGTCGGTCCCGTAGAAGCGCTCGGTCGGCTCCTGGGTGAACTCGACCCCGACCGCGCACAGCCGCTCGTAGGTGCCGATGCAGTCATCCGTCTCGAAGATCACGCCACCGCCCCCGGCCCCCTTGCTGACCAGCTCTCGGATCTGGCCGGCGGTCGTGTCATCGAAGGCTGGCGGTCCGGGCAGCATCAGGGCGAGCTGGAGATCGGGCTCATCGGGAAGGGTCACGGTCAACCAGCGCATCACGCCGATGTCAGCATCGGTATGGACGACCATCCCGAGCTTCCCGACATAGAAGTCGAGCGCCTCGTCCTGGTCGAGGACATGTATGAAGGTGTGAGTTATTCGCTTGAGCATGCGCCCAAGCTAGACCGTACGGGCTCAGCGCGCTTCTCCAAATATGCTCATCAGCCGGCAGGCCGCATCCAGGCCATCGCCCAGCAGGCTGGCACCCGCAAGGCGCCGCCTCCGTCGGCGAAGCGCACTCGATAGCTCGACGGCGACTCGCCCACGATCTCACTGAAGGTGCGAGAAAACGTGCCGAGGCTGTTGAAACCGACGTCGAAGCAGATCTCGGTCACGGGTCGCTCGGTTTCCCGCAACAGCTCCATCGCACGCTCCACACGACGGCGCTGAAGATAGCGATGCGGCGTCTCGCCAAAGACCGCGCGGAACTGTCGACTGAAGTGGGCCGGCGAGGAATGCGCCACGCGCGCAAGCGCAGGGATATCCAGCGGCTGAGCGAACGCCCTGTCCATCGCATCGCGCGCACGCAACATGCGCCGATTGCGCTCCTCTATGCCCCGCAGCATCTCCCAAGCGTACGGCAGACCCAGATATGCGTCGGTGAGATTCGGCCGCCCCCTCGCGGAGCGCACCCTGCACTGCGCTCGTCCCAATGCGAGCCTGCGAGTCAAGATCCGACTCGGGCACGCCCGTCCCGCATCCATCGCGCCGTATGAACGCTTCCGTACCGGCATCTGGCCACACCGCAGCCGAGCCGCATCCTCCGCCGCCACTCGCGGCGGCGCCACGACAGCTGGCCGATGCGTCATGGGCCCGGCTGGACTCGAACCAGCGACCTACCGATTATGAGTCGGCAGCTCTAACCAACTGAGCTACGGGCCCGCCGCCGCCTCTCGGCGGCCGGGTGCAGACGCTACCAGCGATCGTGGCCGGCGCCGCGTGAGCGTGACGGGCGCCCGCGCGGCGCGCGCGGGGCGCGACTGGTTTGATGTGCCCCGGTCCAAGCCCCGAGCGGAAGGAGATTGACGATGGCGGAGCGTGCGGCGATCGTGACCGGTGCCTCCAGCGGCATCGGACTTGCCATAGCGGACATGCTGGGGCAGGAGGGCTACGCGCTCACCTTGGCGGCCCGGCGAGCGGAGAAGCTGGACGCCGCGGTCTCCGGACTGCGCGAGAAGGGCCACGACGTCCACGGCGTCGCGGCGAACCTCACCGGCGAGGAGGAGATCCGGCAGGTCGTCTCCGAGCACGAGCAGCGCCACGGGCGACTCGACGTGCTCGTCAACAACGCCGGCGTCGGCTTCGGCGCGCCCGTCGCCGAGATCCAGACCAGGCGCCTCGACATGCAGCTGGAGCTCAACCTGCGCTCGATCGTGATCTTCTACCGCGAGTGCCTGCCGATGCTCCAAGCCGCCGCGGCCGAGCATCGCCGCGCGCTCATCATCAACACCTCCTCCATCTCCGGCAAGCGCGGCGAGCCGTGGCTCTCGGTCTACTCCGCCACGAAGGCCGGCGTGGTGGGTTGGACGGAAGCGATGAACAAGGAGCTCGGCGCCCAGGGCATCCGCTCGACCGCGCTCTGCCCCGCTTTCGTCGACACGCCGATGACCGACTTCATCAAGGAGCATGTCAAGCCCGAGGACATGATCACCTCAGAGGACATCGCCGAGTCGGTGCGCATGCTGCTGCGCCTCTCCCCCGCCTGCCAGATCCCGGAGATCATCTTCGAACGCCCCGGCGGGGCCACTCTCTAGGGCGGGGGCGCCGGGGCCACTCAGAACGACGGGGGCAGGGCGTAACCTGCAGGCGGCAGCAGCCGTCGCGACAACGGCTCAACCACGTGGAACGACGGGGGCGGACTGTAAGCTGCAGGCGGCAGCGCCCGGCAGGGCGGCGACGCTCAGGGTGGGCGCCGCGGCGCCCAAGAAAGGCAACAAGGGGTATCCACAAATGAAGCTCGGCGTCCACATCGGCTACTGGGGCCTCGGCCTCACCTCCGAGGATCAGCTCGCAATCGTGCAGGAGGCCGAGCGGCTCGGCTACGACTCCGTATGGACGGCCGAGGCGTACGGCTCCGACGCGGCGACCGTGCTCGGCTGGCTTGCCGGCCAGACCTCCACGATCCGGCTCGGCTCCGGAATCTTCCAGATGCCGGGACGCTCCGCGGCGATGACCGCGATGACCGCCGCCACGATCGACCAGCTCTCCGGCGGCCGGATGATCCTCGGGATCGGCTCCTCCGGGCCTCAGGTCGCCGAGGGGTGGCACGGTCAGCGGTTCGCCCAACAGCTGCAGCGCACCCGCGACTACGTCGCCGTGGTCCGCATGGCGCTCGCCCGCGAACGCGTAGCCTTCGACGGCCCGACCCTCACCCTTCCCCTCCCGAACGGCCCCGGCAAGCCGTTGAAGCTGACGATCGGCCCGGTACAGGAGCGAATCCCGATCTACCTGGCCGCGATCGGCCCCAAGAACACCGCGCTGGCCGGCGAGATAGCCGACGGCTGGATCCCGACGCTGTTCTCCCCGGAGCACGTCTCCCACCTGCGCCCGCTGCTCGAGGAGGGCGCCGCCAGGTCCGGCCGCTCCCTTGAGCGCTTCGACATCGCGCCGACCGTAAACGTCCTCATCACCGACGACATCGAGACCGCCCGCAACGCGATGCGCCCATTCATCGCCCTCTACGTCGGCGGAATGGGCTCCCGCAAGCAGAACTTCTACAACAACCTGGTCCAGCGCTACGGCTTCGAGGCCGCCGCCGAGCAGATCCAAGACCTCTACCTCGACGGTAAGCGCGAGGAGGCGATGGCGGCGATCCCCGACGAGCTGATCGACATGGTCTCCCTCTGCGGGCCAGCCGACAGGGTCCGCGACCGCCTCGCCATCTACCGCGACGCCGGCGTCGGCACGCTCGGCATCACCCCCGTCGCCTTCACCCGCGAGGAGCGCCTGACCCAGCTGCGCACGCTCGCAGAGCTCGCCTCCTAGCCCGATCGGCGGCACGCTCTTGAGCGCCCCGCAACCTTCATCGCCCCACCCCGCGACCCGCGGGCGGCCGGGAGGCCGCCTCAAGATCCTCCTCGGCGCGTTCGGCGATCCCGGGCACGCATTCCCGATGATCGCACTCGGACGGGGGCTTCGGGCGCGCGGGCACGATGTGACGCTGCAGACCTGGCGGCGCTGGCAGCGGCACGTCGAGGCTGAGGGGATGCGCTTCGCGCCCGCGCCGGAGTACGACGCGTTCCCGATCCCGCTCGCCGGCGCGGACGGCGCGCCGCGGCCGCTCGACTTCTACGAGGCTGCCTTTCACGCCACGATCGAGCCCTTCCGCCCGGAGTGGCCGAGCTGCAGCCCGACGTCGTCGTCAGCGACATCCTCACTCTCGCACCCGGCCTTGCCGCCGAGCTTCGGAACATACCGTTTGCCACTCTCATCCCCCACGTCTTCCCCGAGAGCGAAGACGGCTTTCCGATCTACTCCTTCGGGGCGCGCCTTCCCCGCACCGCCGCCGGCCGCGCATTCTGGCGCGCCGCCCACCGGCCGGTGCACCGCGGCCTTGCCAACGGCCGGGAGGCCCTCAACCGCGTCCGCTCCCGTCTCGGCCTGCCGCCGCAGACCCGCTTCCACGGCGGCACCAGCAGCCGACTTGCGCTCGTCGCAACCCTTCCACAGCTGGAGTACCCGCGCACCTGGCCATCCCACGTCCACGTCGTCGGCCCGCTGCTATGGGAGCCGCCGGGGCCCGAGGTCACACCCCCGCCGATCCGGCCGCCGAGCGCGGCGGGCCCCGGACGGCCCGATCGGCCCGAACGTCCCCACGCAGGCGGACAGCCGGGAGCAGGCGGACAGCCGGGAGCAGGCGGACGCCTCAAGCGAGAGCAGCCCGTCGTGCTGATCGCGCCATCGACGTCCCAGGACCCCGAGCACCGCCTGCTCAGGGCCGCACTGCAAGCGCTTCGCGACGCGCCCGTGCGGGTCATCGCGACCTGGAACAGGCGCCTGCCGCCGCGTCCCCTGCCGGCGCCCGCCAACACCAGCCTGGTCGAGTGGGTCTCCTACTCCAAGACCATGCCGTCCTGCGACGTGGTCGTCTGCCACGCCGGCCACGGCACCCTCGCCAGAGCGCTCTGCAGCGGCTGCGCCGTCGTCGCCTGCCCCGTCGCCGGTGACATGAACGAGAACGCCGCGCGGGTGCAATGGGCCGGCGCCGGGGTGCGCGTGCCCCGCCGGTTCATCTCGCCGCGACCACTGCGGCTGGCGGTGGAGCAGGCTCTCGACGACACCCGGATCAGGGCGCGGGCGCGCTCGCTCGCCGCCTGGACGGCCGAGCACGACCCGGCGGCGACCGCGGCGGCATTGGTCGAGCGGCTCGCCCTCAGCGGCAGCGGACCGAGCGGGCAGGGCGCACCTTACGCGATCGCGGGCGCGCCGAGCGAGCTCCGGGGGTGGGACTCGAACCCACAACCTCTCGATTAACAGTCGAGCGCATCTGCCAAATTGAGCTACCCCGGATCGGGCTGCCCGGGCAGCGAGGCCGGGGCAGCAACCATTCTACGCCAGCACGCAGGCGGCATCCACGCGGGTCGACGGGCGGCACGTCGCCCTCGCAGCCGTGACACGCCCGGCCCCGCGCGTGCATCCCGCCTGCCCCCGCGCGCGGGAGACGCCGCGCCCGCGCGGGCGAGACGCCCGGCCCCGCGAGCCAGACGCCCGGCCCCGCGCCCGGC
>DAHVAB010000058.1 GCA_027314825.1 Solirubrobacterales bacterium | reverse complement strand
TGGCCACTGCGGAGCGGATCGCGCTCTCGGATCGGATCTGCACGGCGCTGCAGCTGATCGAGCACTGCCAGGACGTGACCGAGGATCTGCGGGCCGGACGGATCTACCTGCCGGCCGAGGACCTCCGGCGGTTCGGCTGCTCGGAGGCCGACCTCGCGGCGCCGCACGCCGCGGCGCCGGTGCGGGCGGTCATCGAGTTCGAGGCCGAGCGCGCGCGAGGGTTGCTGGCTCACGGCGCTCCGCTGCTGGGGACGCTGCGGGGCAGGCCGCGGCTTGCGGTGGCCGCGTTCATCGCCGGGGGGCACGCCGCGGTGGACGCGATCGAGCGGGCGGGATGGGACGTGTTGGCGGGGCCGCCGCGAGCGAGCACGGGCGGGCGGCTGGTGGCGCTGGCGATCGCGCTGCGCGGGCGACGCGCGCGGCGGTGGCAGCGAGGACGGGAAGGGCAGCAGGCGCGGGAAGGGCGCCGGGGGCGCCGATGAGCGCAGTCGTGCAACAGGCTCAGACCGTCGGCCTGGCGGAGGCGAACCGCGCCTGTGCCGAGGTGACAAGACAGGCGGCCGCCAACTTCTACTACGGGATCCGGCTGCTGCCGCCGGCCAAGCGGCGGGCGATGAGCGCGGTGTATGCCTTCGCGCGGCGAATCGACGACATCGGCGACGGCGAGCTGCCCGACGAGCGCAAGCTGGAGCTGCTCCAGCGCGAGCGAGCGCAGCTGGCGGCTGCTTCGCTGAGCGGGCCGGACCCGGTGCTGGTCGCGCTGGCGGACGCCCACCGCAGGTTTGGCCTGCCGCTCTCCAGCCTGGAGGACCTGATCGACGGGGTGCGGATGGATGTGGTCGGCGAGAGCTATCCGGATCTCGACCGGCTGGTGCTCT
The DNA here is from genome assembly GCA_027314825.1 of Solirubrobacterales bacterium. GTDB lineage: Bacteria > Actinomycetota > Thermoleophilia > Solirubrobacterales > Solirubrobacteraceae > Palsa-744. The sequence goes on along the minus strand of DAHVAB010000058.1, from coordinate 9,459 downwards.
ACTGCCGCCGGGTCGCCGGCTCGATCGGCCGGCTCTCGCTTGCGATCTTCGGCAGCGAGCAGCTCGACCGGGCATGGCAGCTCGCGGACGATCTGGGGGTGGCGATGCAGTTGACCAACATTCTGCGCGACCTGCGCGAGGACGCGCTGCGGGGACGGGTGTACCTGCCGGCCGAGGATCTGGTCCGCTACCGGCTGCGGCCCGACGGCGCGATCGGCGCCGCCGAGATGGCCGAGCTGACAGCCCGGGGGGGTCTCGCCGAGCCCTCCGTGGTCAAGGGAATGGACGGCGGGGATGTGGGGCAGCTGTTCGCGCTGATGCGATTCCAGGCGCTGCGCGCCGAGGAGTGGTTCGGCCGCGGGATGGAGCTGCTCGGGCTGCTCGACAGGCGCAGCGCGGCCTGCGTGAGCGCGATGACAGGGATATATAGGCGCGTGCTGGAGCGCATCCAGGATCGGCCGGACGCGGCGCTGGCCGACCGGGTATCGCTGCCGGTGTCCTCCAAGGCGTGGGTCGCTCTGCAGAGCGTTCTCGTCCCGCACCGGGTGCCGAGGCGAGACGCCTCCTCCGGGCCGATCCTCCGGTGAGCGAGCTCTCGGGGGCGAGGGTCGCGGTCATCGGCGGCGGGCTTGCCGGCATCGCCGCGGCGCTCGACTGCCGCCGGGCGGGCGCGGAGGTGATCCTCGCGGAGGTGCGACCGCGGCTGGGAGGCGCCGCCTACTCGGTCGATCGCGACGGGCTCACAGTCGACAACGGCCAGCATGTCTTCCTGCACTGCTGCAGCGCCTACAGGTCGCTGCTGCGGGAGCTGGGCAGCGAGGGCCGGGTGCGCCTGCAGCGGCGCCTGGAGATACCGGTGCTGCGCCCCGGCGGGCGGCCGCTGTTGCTGCGCAGGGCCGGCCTGCCGCCGCCGGCCCATCTGGCTGGGGCACTGCTGCGCTTCAACGCGATCCCGCTCTCGCAGCGGCTGCGGGCGGCGTTCGCGATGCGCGCGCTGGGACGCCTGCGTACCGCCGACCCGGCCGTCGACCGTCGTGCGCTCGGCAGCTTCCTGGAAGAGCACGGGCAGAGCGAGCAGACGATCGCGGCGCTCTGGGATCTGATCGCGCTGCCGACGTTGAATGTGAGGGCGCCGGAGGCGTCGCTGGCGCTGGGAGCGTTCGTCTTCCAGAAGGGGCTGATGGAGAGCATGGAGGGCGGCGATGTTGGCTTTCACGAGCGACCGCTCGGGGAGACGATCGGAGAGCCGGCATTGCGGAGGCTCCACCGGGAGGGGGTGGATGTGCGGCTGCGCTGGCGCGCGGAGCGTGTTCGCCCCGACGAGAGGGCCGGCTTCGAGGTCCATGGCACCAGCGGCGGCCGCGATGAGCAGATCGACTGCGATGCTGTGATCGTCGCGCTGCCGCACCTGCGGGCGGCCGAGCTGCTGCCGGAGCAGATGGCGCCGCTGGCCGCGCAGGTGCGTCAGATCGGCGTGAGCCCGATCGTGAACCTGCATGTCGTGTATGACCGCCGCGTGCTCGATATGCCGTTCGCGGCTAGCATCGAGAGTCCGGTGCAGTATCTCTTCGACCGCACCGAGGCGGGCGGCGCGCCGTCCGGGACGCAGTACGTCGCGATCTCGCTCTCGGGAGCCGATCGGGAGATGGCCTCCTCGGTGGATGAGCTGAGAAGCCGTTATCTGCCGGCGATCGCGGACCTGCTGCCGCCGGCGCGAGGGGCGCGGGTGGAGCGTTTCATGGTCACACGCGAGCATGCGGCCACGTTCCGGGCGGCGCCCGGGGTCGGGGAGCTGAGGCCGGAGCAGCGCACCGACCTGCCGGGATTTGCGCTGGCAGGCGCATGGACGGCGACCGGGTGGCCGGCCACCCTGGAGAGCGCCGTGCTGAGCGGACACGCGGCCGCGGCGGCCGTGCTGCAGGACCTCGGCGCGCCGATGCCGGCGCATGAGACGGGCTGAGCGGCACGCGTCGCCGCTACCATCGTCTCTGCATTGGTGGGATTCCAGCAACCTGTGTCGAGGAAAGAGCGCCTGCTGGTCGCGGCGCCGATGCACGTCGAGGCGCGGCTGATCGAATCGGGGGCGAAGCGGGTGTTCGTGCACCGGACCGGGATGGGCCCGCAGCGGGCGATGGCGGCGGCGCAGCGGCTGCGCCAGATCGGCGGCGGCGCCCTTGTGGTGGTGGGGTTCTGCGGCGCCCTGGAGACCGGGATGCGTCCGGGCGAGGTGATCGTCGCCGACAGGGTGCATACGGCCGCGGACGAAGGCCATGAGGAAGTTGACCTCGCCTGCGCCGGCGCGGACGGCGTCGCCGCCGCACTGGGGGAGGCGGGCCTGACGGTGCGGCTCGGTCAGGTCGTCTGCGTCGGCAGGCTCGCCCTCGGCGATCGTCGCGGCCAGCTGCTGCAGAGCGGGGCGGTCGCGGTCGACATGGAGTCGGCGTGGCTGGCGGACGGAGCCGGGCCGCGGCCATTCGGCGTGGTGAGGGTCGTGCTCGACACGCCCGAGCGGGAGCTCCTGCGGCCACAGATGCTGCCGCTCGCGCTGCGGGCCGGCGCGGCGCTGAGGCGCACCGCGCGGGCACTGGAGCGCGCGGCCGCCGAGCAGGGCGTGCACACGCTCTTCGGCGCCGCCGGGCGGGCCCCGGGCGTGAGCGTGCCGTGAGCGCGGCGGCAGGGCGGACCCGCTCGCCCGGGCCGGTTTCATACACTGTCGGAGGCGGCGCCCGCCACGGGCCCGCTGCGGTGTCACGTCGGCGGCGAAAGCGAGGGTGAGCGTCAGATGGCGATCTCGATCAGGCAGCGCACGCGGATGGGCGCCTACCTGGCGCGCCAGCGCTTGGCAAAACGCGAGAGGTTTCCGCTGATCGTCGAGCTGGAGCCGCTGTTTCAATGCAATCTCGCCTGTGCCGGATGCGGGAAGATCCAGCATCCCGATCATGTGCTGCGGCGGCGGATGCCGGTGGCGCAGGCCGTCGAGGCGATCGAGGAGTCCGGCGCGCCGATGGTCTCGATTGCCGGCGGCGAGCCGTTGATACACCCGGAGATCCATCTGATCGTGGAGGAGCTGGTCAAGCGCAAGCGGTTCGTGTATCTGTGCACGAACGCCCTGCTGCTGGAGAAGAAGCTCTCGAACTTCAAGCCGAGCCCCTACTTCTCCTGGGCGGTGCACATGGATGGCCTGAAGGAGCGCCACGATGCCTCGGTGGAAAGGGAGGGCGTCTTCGAGAAGGCGGTCTCGGCGATCCGGACGGCGAAGGCGGCGGGGTTCAAGGTGACGACGAACACGACGTTCTTTACGCAGGACTCGCCGAAGACGATCCGCGAGGTCCTCGACTTCCTGAACGACGACCTCGAAGTCGACGAGATGATGATCTCTCCCGCCTACGCCTACGAGAAGGCGCCCGACCAGGAGCACTTCCTGGGTGTCAGGCAGACGCGCGAGCTCTTCAGCGAGGCCTTCTCCGAAGGTCGTCGCAAGAAGTGGCGGCTGAATCACAGCCCGCTGTTCCTCGACTTCCTGGAAGGCAAGGCCGAATTCGACTGCACCGCCTGGGGGATTCCCAGCTACTCCCTGTTCGGGTGGCAGCGGCCCTGCTACCTGATGTCGGATGGGTACGCGAAGACGTATAAGGAGCTGCTGGAGACTACGGACTGGAGCTCCTACGGCCGCGGCAAGGATCCCCGGTGCGAGAACTGCATGGCTCACTGCGGCTACGAGCCGACAGCGGTGCTTCAGACCACCAAGTCGATCAAGCAGTCGCTGCGGGCGATGGTGTCTTGACGGGCGTCGCTCCCAGTCGTCGCGGCATGTAGGCAGGGCCCACTACTCAGGGCCCACTACCCGGACTCCGCGTCGCGAAGACGCGCTCGCTCCGTCGCGACGGCGACTTCGGTGCAGCTGCGCATCAGTGTGAGATCGCTCCCGATCACCCGGTAGCGGATGCGCGGATCGGGCAGGCCGAGCGCGCCGAGGGCGACCGTGGAGGCAAGCACCGCCCCGGTGATCTCCTGCACCCGTCGCTGTATGGCCTGCTCGTCCAGCGACAAGTCGGCGGCCAGGTCGGACGGGCCGATGAACAGGACGTCGGCCCCGGCGGCGATTATCTCCTGGAGCGGGTCGTCGGTCTCGGCGGTCTCGATCTGGGCGACGATGATCGGATGGTGTGATCGCTCGGCATCAAGATAGTCGCGCATAGTCATCTTCCCGTAGCGGGAGCGGGCATGGGTGAGGCTGATGGAGCGGGATCCCTCGGGGGAGTAGCGGGTGGCTGCCAGAAGCTCACGGACCTGCGCCGCGTTGCGCACCGTGGAGAGTTGGATGCCGCATGCGCCCGCCTCCAGCAGGCGGTTGATGCCGCCGCGATCGAGCTCCGAGATGCGCGCCAGCACCGGGAAGCCGATCGCCTCCGCGTGAGTCGCGAGGCGGATCGCGTCTGCTTCGCTCAGCTGCGAATGCTCGAGGTCCAGGACGCCGAAGTCGAGGCCCGCGGAGGCCACGATGTCGAGCGTCTGCGTGGAGGGGATCTTCAGGAACAGGCCGACGTTCGTTCCGGAGAGGTCCAGCGTCGCGTGGGACTCCCGCGGTCTCACGCGGGCCACCGCAGCTTCACGGATGCGCACGTCCACGTTCGCTCACGTCGTGGAGTGGTGGCGGCGTCGATGTCGCGCGCAGCGCGCCGCGAGCGGCGGCGCAGAGAGGCGTGCGGGGGACGGCTGTGCGGGGGACGAGGGGGGCGTGAGACGGACGCGCAGACCATGGGGATATATTATGCATACGTATGTCCATGGCGCCTTCACGGGTGTGAGGGCTTCGAGGGAAGGATGGAATGGTGATTGCAGCCGACTCGCCCGCAACGCTTTCGAGCGCCATCGCGCGCTGGGTTGCGGAGCTCGACATCGCGACCGTGCCGCCCGAGGTCCGCGACGCCGCGCGCAAGGCCCTGATCAACTCGGTGGGAACGGCTGCGGCGGCCTATCGGCTGCCCGACGTGCAGCGAGGCATTGAGGTCGTCAGGGAGGAGCAGGCGAGCGGGCCGGCGAGCGTGCTCATGGCCGGGGTCAAGACGGCCCCGATGCTCGCGCTGCTGCCGAACACCTCGCTCTTCAACACGCTGAGCCAGGAGGAGACTCACATCGCGAGCGGCACCCACCCGGCCGAGACCACCGTGCCGCTCCTGCTCACGCTCGGGGAGCGTCTGCACAGCTCCGGCGAACGACTGCTGGAGGCCTTGATCGCCGGCATCGAGGTCACCGTCGCCTGTGCGAGCATGGAGCTGACGCCGAACGTGAAGGTCGACAACTGCTTCGGGCCCGCCGTTTACGGCACGATCGGCGCCGCCGCCGCGGGAGCCAAGCTCGCCGGCCTCGATGCTGCCAGCACCGCCAATGCGCTCGGCCTCGCGGCCAACTTGACAGGCGGGCTCTCGGAGTGCGTGCATGTGGGTACCAATGAGTACCACTTCACGGTTCCGCACTCCTCCGTGAGCGGCTACCTCGCAGTCGCCCTCGCACGCCAAGGGGCGGTCGCGGCACCGACCGCCTTCGAGGGGCATGCGGGCTTCTACCAGCTCTTCGGCGGGGTGGCCCGCGATCGGTTGGCGGCGCACGACGTCGTCGCGGACGTGGGGGGGCGGCTCGGTCGGGTCTGGGCGGCGACTGAGCTGATCTACAAGCCGTATCCCGTGTACTTCTTCAACCAGTCGCTCGTCGACGGAGCCAAGCGGATCCGGGAAACCGACGGCTTCGACCCTGCGAGCATCGAATCGGTGGAGCTGCAGATCGGCACGTTCGCCGAGGCGTCGGGCGGACGCAACGAGCCGCCGTTCGCGGATCGCGACAGTGCACTCGGCGCCAGCGGATTCTGCGTGGCCTCGATGCTGCGGCGCGGCACCCTTACGCTCACGGATACTGAAGACATAGCGGCGCCGGACATCCTCGGCCTGCTCGAGCGCACTCAGATCAGTGGCGGCGGCGGGTTGATGACCGCGCGGATCCTCGTGCGCAGCAGCGGCGGCCGCGAGCTGCGCTTCGACGCCGACACCGAAGGCCGTGACTATCGGCTGGGCTTGCCGGAGGTTGAAGAGATCTATCGGGGCGCGGCCGCGAACAACTACTCCGACTCGCAGGCTGAGCGGGTCCTCGATCGGCTGCGACGCATCGAGCAGCTTGTCGACGTGGCGAGCCTGGTCGAAGAGATGGTCCTCGACGAGCCGGCGAGATGAGCCGGACGGCCTCCCCTGCACCGGCGCAGCGGACCAACTTCATCGCCGGGGAGTGGCTGGCCTCGGCGGGCGCGGGGCGCGAGATCCACGATCCTACCCACGGGCGGGCGATCGCAACCGTCCCCGACGCCACCCCGGCCGAGGTTGCGGCCGCGGTTGGCGCCGCCCGGGCGGCGCAGGAGCCCTGGGGTCGCCGCCCTGCGCTGGAGCGCGCCCAGCTGCTGCGGGCGCTGGCCGACCGGATCGAGGCCGACGGCGAGCGCTTGGCTGCGACGGTGACCGCCGAGGTCGGCAAGCCGATCTCTCAGGCGGCCGGCGAGGTCGGATTCGCCGTCGCCATCCTGCGTTACACCGCGGAGTGGGCGCTGCGGCTGCAGGGCGATGTGCTGCCGGCAGATCAGCCGGACGAAGTCATCAATGTGATCCGGGTGCCCGTGGGCACCGTGGCGGCGATCTGCGCCTGGAACTTTCCGCTCGCGATGCTCGCGCGCAAGGTCGCGCCCGCCTTGCTGGCAGGCAACACCGTCGTAGCCAAGCCGAGCGAGTTGACGCCGCTCTCAGCGCTCGCCGTGACCGCGCTGGCGGCTGAGGCGGGATTTCCGGATGGCGTGCTCAACCTGGTCTGTGGCGGCCCTGATACCGGCCGTGCCCTGGTCGGCCATCCGGGCGTGGACATGGTGAGCATGACCGGCAGCACGCGTGCCGGCACGCAGATTCTCGCCGACGTCGCCGAGAACCTGACGCGCGTGTCGCTCGAGCTCGGCGGCAAGGCTCCGGCGATCGTCCTAGCGGACGCCGACCTGCCGGCGGCCGTGCAGCAGGTGCTCGGCGCGCGCCATCTCAACGGAGGCCAGGTGTGCACCTCGGCGGAGGTGGTCTATGTCGAGCGGGAGGTGCTTGACGCGTTCTCCGAGCGCTACGTACGAGCGGCCTCCGCGCTGCGCGTGGGCGATCCTCGCGAGGATGCGGATATCGGCCCGTTGGTCAGCGAGGGGCATCTGGCGAAGGTGCAGGCAGCCGTGGACGGCGCGCTCGCCGCCGGCGCGCAGCCCTTGCTGGCCGGCGGGCGGGATGACTCGCGCGGTCCCGGCTACTGGTTCTCGCCGGTCGTGCTCGGCGGCGTCGATGCGCAGATGCCAGTTGCCGGCGATGAGGTCTTCGGTCCGGTGACGCCGATCGTCGCCATCGAGTCGCTGCAGGAGGCGATCGAGCTGACCAACGCCTCCCCCTACGGGCTCTCGGCATACCTGTACACCCGCAACTACCAGCACGCGATGCGCGCTGCACGCGATCTGCGCTGTGGCGAGTTGTACATAAATCGGGGGATTGGCGAGGCGCTGCAGGCATATCACTCCGGTCACCGCCGGTCTGGGATAGGCGGCGAGGACGGGCTCTACGGGTTACTGGGATATACGCAGTTGCGCAGTGTCTACCATCACTTCGGCGAGATCGAAGGGAGTGCCCAGGATGGCATTTGATCGAACGCGGCCGCCAATTGAGGCGACTCCTGGGCAGGGGCCCGAGATGGAGTACGGCCATGAGTTCGGGCGCACATATGTGCCATTAGAGGAGGTGCATGACTTCCTGCTGCTCAGCGAGCGCGAACAGCAAGCCCTGGCGGCGTGGGCGGACTGTCTGATACCCGGTGAGGGGAGATGGCCGTCGGCGGCGCAGGTCGGCGCGCACATGTACGCCGACAACTGCGCCGCGCGCTCGCCGCTGCTGCGCATGCTGCTGCTGCGCGCGATAGAGGTAGTCGAGCGGCAGGCGCAGGAGAGCACCGCCGGTGGGTTCGCCGCATGCGGGATGCACGAGCGCACGGAGATACTGGGTGCGCTGGAGTCGGGAGCCGAGGGCGCACTCTTCGATCTGGTGCTCGAGCTGGTGTTCGAGGGCTATTACTGCGCCGGTCCGGTGCTCGAGGCGATCGAGCCGCGAACCGGCTTTCAGGTGCTGGCGCCCGTCGAGGGCTCCGCGTTGGAGCCGTTCGACGAGGCGTTACTCGCGCGCGTGAAGACGCTGCCATCTGCGTTTAGGGAGTTGACACGATGAGAGACCTCGAGCCGGACGTGCTGGTGATTGGAGCGGGCGCGGCGGGAGCGGCGCTCAGCTGGCGGCTGGCCTCACGCGGTGCCAGCGTGCTCTGCTTGGAGGAGGGTGACTGGGTGCCGCCGGAGTCGATACCCAAGGCCCATCTCGACTGGGAGCTGCGAGGCCGCCACTACTGGAATCCAGCTCCCTCGGTTCGCGCGCGGGATGTCGACTTCTCTGTGCGAAATCTCGGAGACAATCCGGTCGACCCGTTCATGTACTGCGCGGTCGGCGGCAGCACGATCGGCTTCGGCGCCCAGTACTGGCGGCTTCAACCATCTGATTTCCGCGCGCGCACCCTCGACGACTTCGGCGTGGACTGGCCCATCTCCTATGAGGATCTCGAGCCCTACTACGAGATCAACGAGCGTGAGGTGGGCGTCTCCGGACTCGCCGGCGATCCGACCGGCCCCGCCCGGGCTCCACTGCCGCTGCCACCCAACGCGATGGGCATCGTGGGTCGCCGCTGGGCCGAAGGATTCGAGAGGCTCGGCTGGTACTGGTGGCCTCAGGACAGCGCGATCGTCAGTCGCGACTACCGCGGCCGGCCTGCCTGCAGGAACCGGAGCCAGTGCGCCTTCGGCTGTCCTCAGCATTCGCTCTCCTCGGCCGACGTGACCTACTGGCCGCAGGCGCTTGCGCAGGGTGCGCAGCTGCGCGTCCGCGCCCGTGTGCGGCGGATCGTGCTCGATCGCGCCGGAAGCGCGTGCGGCGTTGAGTACTACGACGCGGACGGACGCCTGCAAGAGCAGCGGGCTCGTCGCGTCGTCGTCTGTGCCGGCGGCATCGGCTCGCCGCGTCTGCTGCTGATGTCGGCGTCCAGCAGTCACCCGGACGGCCTGGCAAACAGCAGCGGTCAGGTGGGACGCAACTTCATGGTGCACGCGCAGACGCTCGTCGCCGGTCGTTTCCAGGCGCCCACCGAGTCCTATGCGGGAACCGTGGGCGTCGTGTCCTCACGCCAGTTCTATGAGACCGACCCCGCCAACGACTTCGTTCGGGGCTTCATCGTGGCTGGCAATCGCGGGTACTCGCCGCTGCTGACGGCGCTGCAGCTCAGGGAGTGGGGCGCCCGCCATCACGAGCGTTTGGAGCACCACCTCAACCACGAGGCGACCGTCTATGTGTGCGGCGACGATGAGCC
>DAHVAB010000057.1 GCA_027314825.1 Solirubrobacterales bacterium | reverse complement strand
CTTGGGGGCGGCTGGGCCTGGCGCAGGCTCAGGAGCCGGCTACGCGTTCCAGCGCGCCTTCTGGGTCCGCGCTCTCATCGCCGCGGCTGCGGTCGGCCCATTGCTTGATCGCGACGGCCGCGATCACCAGCAAGCCGCCGCTGATGGTCGCAGCGGTGGGCCTTTCCCTCGTGCCGAGCCACGCCCATGTCGAACCGAGCACCGACTCCAACAGCGTGATCAGGCCCATCGACGCCGCGGGAAGCAGCCGGCCAGCCACGGTGAACAGCATCAGGCCGACCCCCTGCTGACCGACGCCGAGCAGGGCGAGCCAGCCGATGTCGGCGGCGTGAATCTCGCCCAGGTGCACGAATGGCAGCCCGCCGAGCACGAGCAGCAGCTGAGAGGCACATGCCGCCGGTGCGAGCGAGATCGCGCTGTGGCGTCTGGTGATGACGATCACTACCGCGAAGGCGAGTGGCGAGAGGGCGGCGAGCGCGTCACCGAGCAGGCTTCCGCCGCGCGGGTCTCCAGCGATCACTCCGATGCCTGCGACCGCGAGAAAGAGCGCCAGCCAGGTGAACGGCGACATGCGCTCGCGGAGGAACACGAGCCCGAGCGCGCTGGCCGCGATCGGCACGAGAGCTTGGAAGAAGAACGCGTGCGCGACGGTCGTGTGGTTGAGCGCGACGATGAAGCTGCCTGAGGCCACGGCGAGTCCGACCGCGACCGCGACGCCGGCGAAGCTCCTCAGCGATCGCAGCGCCGCCCGCGTCCCGCCCTCCCTGGTGAACGTTAGAAACAGCAGGAGCGTGAGGAACGCGAACAGTGCCCTGCCCGTCAGCTGGTCCGCCGCCCCCGCCGAGATCTGGCGCTGCAGGATGCCGCCGGTCGACCAGCATAGGGTCGCCGCGACTGCATAGGCGTATCCTCGTCTCACCCGGAAGCCGACTCGCCCTCGCGCGAGCGCGCCATGCTGGGCTCTAGCTTGGCGAGGGCGCGCTGGCCGGCGCCCGCCTTCACCGTTGCGGCCGCGAACGGGTGACGGGTCTCATCGCACGGCCCCCTCTGCGCGCGAGCCAGAAGAATCGGGACGGGTCCGCCTGTCGCCGAGCGGTCTTCGCTCTGACCGCTGCGCCTGGCGTCAGGCGCCGCCAAGCATCGTGCCCGTCGAGTCGTGCGAGTGGAACGCCTTCTTCACCGTCTCGCGCACTTCCCACCTGGCGACGGTTCCCTCCGGGATGAACGCCATCTCACCCGGACCGAGCTCCATCGGCTCTCCCTCCAGCGGGGTGACCGTGACACGCCCCTCGACTATGCATATCGTCTCGCCCGGGTGGGTGAGCATGAACACGCCCGGGGTGCAGTGCCAGACACCGTTGTACAGCTTGCCATCGTCTGAGCGCCAGAGCAGCGCCCAGGAGGCCCGAGGGTCGCCGTCGATGATGTCCTGCTCGGGTATCGGCACCGGCTCGACGGGCGCGCCCACGACCGCGCACTTGACTGGGCTCGTCGTTGTCTTCTGCATGTCTCGTTGCTCCTGTCGTTGGCTTTTCTATGCGACGCCCAGAGCGTCTGCGGACATCGCGGGTGCGGCCGGCACCTCGCGCAGGTAGGGCAGCGGACTTGCCGGCGTCTCCTCGTCGATCTCGCGCGCGAGCCGATGGCCATCGAAGACGCAGTCCGCGATCAGGCGCGGGGCGACACAGTCACCGATGCGGTGCACCGCATCGATCCCCTGCTCGGCGAGCCGATCCGGGCTTGCGATGAGATCGCGGTAGAGCTGGTCGCACGGTTCGCGCTGGGTGACCAGCACGACCGCGTCCGCCTGCCGTTCCAGTGGCTGCGGCGACCAGATGCCCTGACCCGTGAGGGCTCCTCCCTCGCCGATCGAGGAGAGGATCTCGCCGGGCAGGATCTGGATGCCTTCCGCACGCACTTCGCGGTTGACGCGGAACGCCTCGCCGGTGAGGAACATGTACTGGGCGAAGTTGGCGAACGGTGTCATCACGGTCACGTGCTTGCCGGCCGCTCGCAGCAGCTGGGCCATCGCCACGGCTGTGAAGTATCCGTCGGTGTCGTAGACGAGGACGTGTTCGCCTTCGATCGCGCCGCCCGCGGCCAGCACCTGCTCCGGCGTGTGCACGAACGGCCGCTCGGCCCCCGGTATCGGGGCCTGTGTGGGCCCGTTGAAGCCGTCGGAGCGCCAGCGCGCCCCGGTCGCCACCACGACGATCTGCGCTCCGTAGTCGAGGACCTCCTCCAGCTCGAGCTTGCGTTTCAGGATCACCTGCACGCCGGGCAGCTTGCCCAGCTGGACGTGGCGGTAATCGATCACGCGCGCCCACTCCCCAAGGTGTGGGTAGGCGCTGACTTCGCGCAGCCTGCCGCCGAGCGTGGCGCGCTCGTCGACGAGGTGCACCCTGTCCATCCCGCGCCTGCCCAGGACCATGGCGCACTCCATGCCGGCCGGGCCAGCTCCCACGACCAACACCCCGGTGTCAGGCTCCCGCGCCGGCGCGAAGCGCTCTGGATGCCAGCCGCGACGATACTCCTCGCCGACGGTCGGGTTCTGGGTGCAGATGATCGGCACTCCCTGGGGAAAGCGCGCTGCGCAGATGTTGCACCCGATGCACTCGCGAACATCCTCGTAGCGGCCCTCTTCGATCTTGCGGGGCAGGAACGGGTCGGCGATCGTCGGCCTTGCCGCGCCGACGATGTCGATGACTCCGGAGCGGACCGCCTCCGCCATCGTGTCAGCGCTCGTGAAACGGCCGACCGCAGTCACCGGCTTGCGCGTGGCGCCGCGCGCCGCGGCGATGTACTCGCGGTGGCTGAACTCGCCGGCGAAACGTGAGGCCACCGCGTCGTCTCCGGCCCATTCGGCGGCGACCCAGCCTCCAGCCTGGAGATCCCAGAAGTCGACTAGATGGTCGGCAAGCGCGATGAATCCGTAGCCCTCCTCGGCGGCCCTGATCCCAAGCGGGCTGTCGTTGAGCGTGTCGACGCACAGCCGTGCAGTGATCGCGAGCTCATCGCCGACAGCCTCGCGGACGCGCTCGATCGTCTCCATCCAGAAGCGGGACCTGTTCTCGAAGCTGCCACCGTACTCGTCGGTGCGGTGATTGAACTTGGACATCAAGAAATGCTGTGTGATCGCGCCGCACTCGGCGCCCTCGATGTTGATGATGTCGAAGCCCGCGGAGCGGGCCCGCTTCGCTGCTTCCACGAAGTAGCCCTGGATCTCCCTTATCCCAGCCTTGTCGAGTTCGTAGCAGCTGGTGGAGTAGAGACTCTCGTCCGTGAGCTGGCTGACGCTGCGGGCGGGCAGACGCGTCTCCAGATTGCCGGCGACGCAACCGCCGTGCCAGAGCTCGACCCCGGCGAGGGCGCCGTGCTGGTGGGCGAGCTCGGCCATCGGCGCGAGACGGCGCACGTCGCCTTCGTCCCAGAGGCGGGCCGATACCAGCGGCCGTGAGTCCGACGAAGGGTGCACCGAGCAGAACTCAGTGTTGACAGCCCCCCAACCCCCCTCTGCCTTGATGGCCCTGTGATGGGCTTGGGCTCCGGGCAGATCCACCCCGAAGCTTGTGCAGTGGGGACTCTGGTAGAAGCGGTTGGGCATTGTCCTGGGCCCGAGCTGGACGGGCTCGAAGAGGATGTCGTGTCGGGAATCTCGGGCCATCGATGCTCCTCCTTGCTCCCTGAGCTTGGATCGCTCAGTCCGGGTCGACCGATCGGGCGCCATGCCCATATCGCACAGTCGGTATAGATTAGGGATGCGCGCGCCAAAGTCAACTCGGGTGGCGGGCGGCGCCTGGCTTGCTGCGCCGGCGGGGGATCCTGCCCGTGCGCTGGCGCGCAGAGCATCGACCTGCGTCGTCCTGCGGTGCCGCGTCCTGCGGTGCCTTGCGGGGCCGTGTCCTGTGCGGCCGGGCGGGGCCGAGTCTTGCGTCGTCCCGCGGTGCCGCGTCCTGTCGTGCCTTGCGGGGCCGTGTCCTGTGCGGCCGGGCGGGGCCGTGTCCTGTGCGGCCGGGCGGGGCCGAGTCTCGCGTCGTCCTGCGGCGCCGCGTCCTGCGCGGCTTGCGGGGCCGCGGCCTGCGCCCACTTGCGGAGCCACGCCTGCGCCGCCCCGCGGGGCCCGGCCGTGAACCTCAGCCGGGCAGGCCGTCCGTACGCGCTTGGTCGCGTTCGCTGCGCAGCTCGTGCGCCAGCGCGTTGTCGCGCCTCGTCCTCAGGGCGGCGAGCTCTGCCGGGTCCGCCGGCAGGCGACCCGCGAAGCCCGAGCCGTCCTCCGCGTTTGAGAGGGTCGAGAAGAGGTTGGCTGCGATCGCTTCGAACGTGGCGGCGCCGCCAAGAGCGACCGTCTCGAAGGGGCCCGTCAGCCGCATGCGGCGCGCGAGCCCGTCGCGTACGACCTCGTCGATCGCCTGCGGCGAGGCGACGCCCTGATCCACAAGCCATAGGCACTCGCGCAGAAGGGCGCTCTGCAGCCTGTTCCACAGAAACCCTGGCACCTCGCGCTCCAGCAGGACTGGACGCTTGCCGATCGCCCGCAGCAGCTCGAGCACAAGCCTCAGTGCCTCAGGTGGCGTGCTGCTTCCGGCAACCACCTCGACCAGCGGCATGAGCAGCGGTGGATTCCAGTAGTGCGTCCCAACGATCCGGCTCTCGATCCCCGCGGCGTCCCCCAGCGCGGTTATCGAGATCGACGACGTGTTGGTCGCGAATAGAGCATCCGGCTGCGTCGCCGCGAGCGTCCGGAGAGCCGCCGCCTTGATCTCGATGTCCTCCGGCAGCGACTCGACGATCAGGTCAACCGGGGCGCGCAGGGGGGAGTCCACGGGATGAAACTCGATGTGCCTGCGGGCGGCGATCTCCTGCCGCGGGCTCGCCAGCTTCTCGTCGGCCACGAGCCGCAGCGACTCGCTCAGGCGCCGCTCGGCACGCGCCCGGTCACGGACCAGAAAGGTGACCGTGCAGCCGCCCAGGGCGTACTCACAGCCGATCTGGGATCCCATGAGGCCGGCGCCGAGCATCGCGATGCGCATCTCGGGCGCCGCCACGGCGCATTCGACACCCTTGATTGCAGGACTCACGCAGTGGACGCTATCGTCTCCGGCGCGCCGCTGCTCTGGCGCCCCGACCAGCACGAGAGATGGAGCGAGTAGCCCTATGCGCGCAGTGACGTTTCAGCAACCAGGAGTGGTGAGTGTGGAGGAGCGCCCGCAGCCGGAGCTCGTCGACCCGGGAGATGCGATCGTGCGCATCGAGGCGACCGGCGTCTGCGGGTCGGACCTCCATATCTACCACGGACGTGTGAAGATCGAGCCCGGCTTCACGATCGGCCACGAGTATGTCGGCACCGTGGTTGCCACGGGTGACGCGGTCGGAACGGTCGCGGTCGGCGACAGGGTGCTCGGCTGCTTCCACACGGCCTGCGGCACCTGCTTTCACTGCCTGCGCGGCGAGTATCACCGCTGTGTGCGGTCCCGCACGTTCGGTCACGGGGCGACGCTCGGCTCGCTTCAGGGTACCCAGGCGGAGATGGCCCTCGTGCCCCATGCGGACATGGTCCTGCGGGCTGTCCCGGATGGCATGAGGCCCGAGGTCGCCCTGTTCGCCGGCGATGTGATGGGTACGGGCTTCCACGCGGTCGACTCCAGCGGCCTGCGTCCCGGCGATGTGGCTGCGGTGCTGGGCCTCGGTCCCGTCGGGTTGTGCGCGGTGCAGGCTGCGAAGGCTTGTGGAGCGGCGCACGTGATCGCCATCGACACGGTGGAGGAGCGCCTCGGGATCGCCGCCTCATTCGGCGCGGAGCCGGTGCACCTCGGCGAGCAGGACCCTCGTGCGGCGGCGCGGGCCGCCACCGAGGGTCGCGGGGTTGACGTCTGCATCGATGCGGTCGGCGATCCGAAGGCGCTCGAAAGCGCGATCAGGATGACGCGCGACTGCGGGTCGATCCAATGCATCGGAGTCTACGCGGAGCGCGCCGAGATCCACCTCGGGCTCATGTGGCTGAAGGCGATCACGCTGCGTGGCGGGCAGGCGAATGTCATCGCCCACGTCGATCGCGTGCTCGCGATGATGTCGGCAGGCGTGCTCGATCCCACGCCCCTGGTCACCCATCACATGCCCCTGGAGAAGGCGGCCGAGGCGTACGCGATCTACGACCGCCGTGAGGCCCTGAAGATCGTGCTCACCCCCTGACGGCAGGTCGCACGGCGGACGTGAGCGCGCTGAGCGCTGGGGGCGATGCCCCCGTCGCCGTCAGCGCCGTCTCAGCGCACGGCGTCAACGCCGTGGCCCACGGAGCGCTCCTGGCGCAGCGCCGCCCGCCTGATCTTCCCGCTCGCAGTCTTCGGCAGCTCCTCGCGGAACTCGACGATCCGCGGGTACTTGTACGGCGCGGTCTGCCCCTTGACGTGCTCCTGCAGCTCGCGCGCGAGCTCCTCACGGGCGCTGTAGCCGTCGCGCAGCACGACGAGCGCCAGCACCACGCTGCCCCGCTCCTCATCGGGCGCGCCGATCACCGCCGCCTCGGCGACGGCGGGATGGGAGATGAGGGCCGACTCGACCTCGAATGGGCCGATCCGGTAGCCGGCGGAGATGATCACGTCGTCTGAGCGGCTCTCGAAGAACAGGTATCCCTCCTCGTCCTGAGCGACCCGGTCGCCGGTGTGCCAGGGACCGGCGTCGCGGCGATCCTCGATCGACCATGAGCCGTTCGGCAGCCGGCTGGCATCATCGCCGACGTAGCCGAGGCAGAAGGTGGGCACGCTCGCAGGGTCGAGCAGCAGCTCGCCGTCGTCTGCCACCCACATCGAGACACCCGGCAGCGGCAGCCCCATCGAGCCGGCCCGCGCCGGCCGATCGGGCCGGTTGGCCGTCGTCTGCCCGGTCTCGGTCTGGCCGTAGCCATCCCGCACGTCGAGGCCGGTCGCCTCCCGCCACGCTTCGATCACACCAGGGTTGAGCGCCTCGCCGGCCGCGACCAGCCCGCGCAGCGACGGGAGCGCACGGAGCGTCGCGCGCTTGGCGATGATCCGGTACTCGGTCGGCGCCATGCAGAGGACGTCCACCTGCTCGGCCGCGATCAGCTCCATGCGCTCGGCGGGGTCGAAGCGCGCATCGTGAAGCAGCCCCGCCGCGCCGCGCAGCCACGGCGCGATGAACACGTTGCGCGCCGACTTCGACCAGCCGCTGGCGGCCGTGCACCAGACGAGCTCGCCGGCCTGGGGGGCCAGCCAATGCTGTGCCTGCAGCCGCTGGCCGGTCAGGTAGCGCTGTGCGTGCAGGACCGCCTTCGGCTCGCCTGCCGTGCCGCTCGTGAACGTGATCAGACACGGGTCGCTCTCCGCCAGCTCCGCGGCCGGCGGCGCCGCGGCCGCGTAGAGCGACTCGTCCTGGATCGCCAGGACATCGACGTGGCCGCTGCCGGCCAGCGCCTGCTCCAGGACCCCCCTGTTGCGCTCGTCGAGAAGCACCGCGCGCGGTGCGACCGCGTCGAGCCGCAGCCGCAGGTCGCCTGCCCGCAGCTGCTCCGTGCACGGCAGCACGACGGCGCCGATCCGAAAGCAGGCGAGCATCGCGAAGACCCACTCCGGCCGGTTGCCGATCAGCGTCATCACCACGTCGCCGCGCCCGATCCCTCGCGCGCGCAACGTTCCGGCCAGCGCGGCGGAGTGCTGGGCTACCTCACCGAAGCTCCACTCCCGCCGCCCGCCATCCCGTGAGAGCTCCACCAGCGCGCGGGCCGCGGGGTCTGCGCGCTCCACGACCTCGGTGGCGAAGTTCATGCGCTCTGCTCTTCGCCCTCGGCGCGCACGTCCAGCACGACCTTGCCGAGTGCCGAGCGGTCCTCCAGGCTCGCCACGGCGGCGGCCGCCTGCTCCAGCGGGAAGCGCGCGCCCACGATCGGCGCCACGACGCCATCCTCGATCATGCGCGAGAGCTCGGCGGCGATCCTCGGCCCCAGCTCCGGCTTGGCCAGCGCGTAGGCGCCCCAGCCGGCGCCGACCACCTCGATGTTCTTCAGCAGGAGACGGTTCACCCTCACCTCGGGAATCGAGCCCTCGGCGAAGCCGACGACGACCATCCGCCCCTCCTCTCGAAGGCAGCGCAGGCTGTCGGTGAACCGATCGCCGCCCACGGGATCGATCACCACGTCGACGCCGCCGTCGGAGGCCTGCAGCACCTCCTCCTTCCACCGCTCGCCGAGCATGACCACCCGGTCGGCTCCCGCGCGCAGCGCCAGCTCCCGCTTGGCATCGCTGGAGACGACCGCGATCGTGCGGGCGGCGCCGAGCCCCTTGGCGACCTGCAGCGAGGCGGTGCCGACGCCGCCGGCCGCCCCGTGCACGAGCACCTGCTCGCCGGGCTCGATGCGGCCCCGGATCGCCAGGGCGAAGTAGGCGGTGTGGTAGTTGAGGATCAGGCCCGCGCCCTGGGCGAAGCCGAGCTTCGCCGGAAGCGCGAAGGTGAGATGCGCCGGCGCGATGACGGTCTCCGCGAAGCCGCCCAGCCCGCAGAAGGCCATCACTCGATCGCCCGGCACGAGCGCCGTGCCCTCGGGCGCGCTGCGCACGATGCCGGCGACCTCGCTGCCCGGCACGAATGGAAGCGGGGGTTTGATCTGGTAGAGCCCCCGCGTCTGCAGCAGCTCGGGAAACGAGACGCCGGCGGCCTGGACCTCGACGACGACGGGCCGGCCGGACAGGAACTGCAGCGGCGGGCTCGCCTCGTCCGGCTCCGGCAGGCTCACCTGCCGCAGGGCCGTCTGGGGTCCGCTCTCATCGACTATCTGGATGGCCCTCACGGCCTCACCTCCGGGCGACTCGCATGTCT
Organism: Solirubrobacterales bacterium; assembly: GCA_027314825.1. GTDB lineage: Bacteria > Actinomycetota > Thermoleophilia > Solirubrobacterales > Solirubrobacteraceae > Palsa-744. The sequence goes on along the minus strand of DAHVAB010000057.1, from coordinate 1,599 downwards.
GTGGGGCGATCGTATGCGAAAGGGGGAGCCAGGCATCGGCGCCGCCAGGCATCGGCACTGCCCGGTATCGCCGACGCCCGGCATTCGCCCGTCCTGTGATACTGCACGCATGGCTGACATCGGCGTGCGCACGGCGAGCCCAGCGGATGCGAGCGCCGTCGGCGCGATGCTCGCGCGGGCCTTTGACGACGACCCGGTCACCCGATTCCTGTTGCCATCCGGCTCGCGGCGAGCCGTTCAGGCGCGCCGGTTCTTCACCTGGCAGCTGCGGCGTCTGATTCCCCAGGAACAGGTGCACATAGCGGGCGAGAACCAGGGCGCCGCGCTCTGGGCGCTGCCGGGCAGATGGCGCGAGAGCCCGGCGGAGGGTCTCTCGCTGCTGCGCCGGCTGCCGGGCCCGGTGGTCGCGCATCCGCTGCGCCTGACGCGGTCGATCGCCGTGATCGAGCGCTTCCACCCTCCCGGGGCGCACCTCTACCTGAGCGTGCTCGGAACCGAGCCGTCCGCTCAGGGCAGCGGCTTCGGCTCGGCCGCGATCGCGCAGGGGCTGGCGCTCGCCGATGCCGAGGGGCTGTCCGCCTACCTGGAGTCCTCCAAGGAGCGCAACATCGACTTCTATGCGCGCTTCGGCTTCCAGGTGATCGAGAAGCTGACGCTGCCGGGCGGCGGGCCTGCGCTCTGGCCGATGTGGCGTGAGCCGGGCGGGCGCATGCAGTGCTCGTGATCGCGTCGTCCGGAAGCGGAGTGTCCGCTCACCTCGCCGAGTTCCTGCCTCCGTTCGCCGTGCTGTTCCTGTACCTGGGCTTCTATGCCGCACGCTCGCGTGCGCTGGCGCGGCAGGGTAGGCCGATCAACGCTTGGCGAGCCGTCGCATTCGTCTCCGGCGTGCTGCTCATGGCGACCGTGCAGGTCGGGCCGGCCGACTCGCTTGCAGACCAACTGCTCGTCTACCACATGGTCCAGCACCTGCTGATCGGCGAAGTCGCGAGCTTCCTGGTCGTGATCGGGCTGACCGGGCCGCTGCTGCAGCCGCTGCTGAGCATGAGGATCTCGCGGCTGATTCGCCCGCTCACCCATCCGGTGGTGGCGCTCACGCTCTGGGCCGCGAACCTCTACCTCTGGCATCTTCCCTTCTTCTACGAATTGGCGATCAGGCACGATCTGATCCACGCGCTGGAGCATGCCTGCTTCTTCTGGTTCGGGATGATCTTCTGGGTCGCGCTGCTCGGCCCACTCCCCAAGCCGGCATGGTTCGGAAACTGGGGCCGGGTCGGCTATGTGATAGCGGCGAGGCTCGCCGGCTCGGCGCTCGCGAACGTCCTGGTCTGGATCCCGACCGTCTTCTATCCCTATTACCGTGCCAACGATCTGCGCGTGGGCCTCACGCCTCTGGAAGACCAGAAGCTCGCCGGCGGAGTCATGATGCTTGAGCAGATGCTCATCGGGGTAGCGGTGCTGACATGGCTGTTCATCCGGGCGACGCGTCAGGACGAGATGCGCCAGCAGCTGCTCGATCTGGCCGAGGACTTTGGCGTGGAGCTCAGCGAGCGGCGGGCGAGCATCGCTGCGGCCGACGGCGATGGCGCCACCCGGCGGCTC
>DAHVAB010000056.1 GCA_027314825.1 Solirubrobacterales bacterium | reverse complement strand
CGGCGAGCCATCGAGAGCGCCGCCATCACGTGCCCGGCGGGCAGCGAGCGCTCGATCTGGAACGCCTTACCGGCCGGCAGGTAGGACTCCCCGCGCAGCGCGCCACGGATCAGCTCGATCGCCTCCGGCGGCAGGTGCGAGAGGTTCGCAAGCGTCTCCTTGCGGACCTTGCCGCCCTCCCGATAGGAGCGGCGCAACAGCGTCGAAGTGTACTCCCGCTCCCCATGCCGCACACGGTTCGTGACCACGTGCATCGCGCCCGATGGGTTCTGTCTCCTCGGCATGAACATAACCTACCAGCCCCATCGGACAGAATCTAGTGACTACACCAGGACACCACAAAAAGGCCGGAATCCCCACAAACACTGGGATCCCAACCCCAATCAGCAGTGACTACCGCAGGAACTTCGGCCTAGACGCAGGCCAGCTTCGTTTCGATCGTCATCGCTCGCAGCGCCGTCGGCCCCTGCAGCGCGCTGTAGCCGAATTCGGCCTTCAACGACCAGGGGTGTTCGGGGCAGGAGCTGCTGCGCAGCCAGCCAGCCTTGCCGTTCAGGGTCGCGTTCAGCGTCTGCAGCCCCCCGGGGGCGCCCGGGACCGGTTCCAGCAGGCCCGCGGGGATCGTGAAGCTGAGCTCCTGGCCGAAGCCGTTCGGTTTGCTGATCCTGCCTTCCACCACTTCTTCGATCACGACCGGCGTGTGGGCTTCGACCCAGGTGAGAAGGGTGCCATCCGGACCGTTGAAGATCGTCAGCTTCAGGTTCTCCTTCACGAACGTGCCGCCGAAGATCGTGTAGCCGATCGAGTCGCCTCCGCCCACGATCGTCTTCTTCGGGCAGCCGCCGGGGCCCTTGGCGTGCAGCGCGTCGGCGGTGCAGCTCGGCATCTTGGTGCCGGCGTCCTTGAAGCGCTCCGGCACGAACAGGTTGATCTGCGTGGTCTGCGGAAGCTGCTCGGCGGGCGGGCCGAGAGTGACCGTGATGCTCGCGTTCACGCCCCGTTCCCCGCTCTGCTTGCGCGCCTTCTTGGCCTTGCCGGCATGGGCTCTGTGCCCGTGCCGGCCGCGGCGATGCCCGTGCCCGCGGGAGGCCCCCCGACTGTGGTGGTGATGACGCTGGGCGGCGCCGGCCGGCGCCGCGATCGCCAGGGCGAGCGCCGCGAGCAGAGCGAGCAGCCCCGCCCCCTGCGCGAGCCCGCCTCGCCGCGTCCTGCCCGCGAGGCGCGGCGGCGAATCCCCGCCGCCTGCTCGGCCCGCCTCGCCTGTGGATCCCCCAACCGGTGCATGTCCGTGCTCGGCCATGATCACTCTCCTCGCGTTGATCCTCTCCTACCCTTCCAGCCTAGCGGCTGGCCGGGATGGGGATGCAGACCGCACGCGTCCTCTCGCCGCCGGCCGGCCGCAATACGCTGTAGGCGATGCACGTCGAGGTCACCCGCGCCGACCATCCGGAGGTCAGGGAGGTGGTCGCCTCCCACCACTGCCTGCAGCGCTTCCGCAGGCGGCGGCGGATCGCCGAGCCGGGGGTGGATGCCGTCCTCAGCGCGCTCGCCCAAGCGCTGCAGGAGGCCGACTTCACCCGCTGGCCGCCGCCATGGGTGGACTCCGACCGGGACACGGAGATGTGGGCGCTCACCCAGGATCTCGCCTTCCCGCTGAGCGCGGCGCCCGAGCCCGGCCGGTGGGTGGCTACGACCTGCCTGGTGCGCGGGATGAGCCGCTGAGCGCGATGCCGAGCCGCACACGCTCGCCCGGCGGGCGCCTGCCCGACGCGCCGGGGGTGCCGCTGGCCCGCGGCAGATCAGCTGCGCACGAGCCGCTTGTAGGTGATCCTGTGCGGCCGGTCGGCCGCTTCGCCGAGCCGCGTGCGCCGGCTCTCCTCGTAGGCCTCGAAGTTGCCCTCGAAGAAGACGACCTGCGAGTCGCCCTCGAAGGCGAGCACGTGGGTGGCGACGCGATCGAGGAACCAGCGGTCGTGGGAGATGATCACCGCGCAGCCGGGGAAGCCGAGGAGCGCCTGCTCCAGCGCACGCAGGGTGTCGACGTCGAGATCGTTGGTGGGCTCGTCGAGCAGGAGAAGGTTGCCGCCCTGGCGCAGCAGCTTGGCCATGTGGACACGGTTGCGCTCTCCGCCGGATAGCGAGCCGACCCGCTTCTGCTGGTCTGAGCCCTTGAAGTTGAAGCCGGCTACGTACTGGCGCGAGTTGAGCACGCGATCGACGACCGGCAGCTGATCGAGACCTTCGGAGATCTCCTCCCAGACGGTCCGGCTGTCCTGAAGAGCATCGCGGCTCTGGTCGACGTAGGCGAGCTCGACGGTATCGCCGAGCGAGATCGCGCCCTCGTCGGGCCGCTCGGAGCCGGTGATCATGCGAAACAAAGTCGTCTTGCCGGCCCCGTTGGGACCGATCAGCGCCGACGATCCCGGCTCGCGGCAGATCGAAGGAGAGCCCGTCGATCAGCAGCCGATCGCCGTAGCCCTTGCGCAGGCCGGAGGCCTCCAGCACCTTCTCGCCGAGCCGCGGCCCAGGCGGAATGTGGATCTGGACCTCCTCCAGCTTGACGTTTCGCTCCTCGGCCACGAGCTGCTCGTAGCGGGCCAGGCGCGCCTTGGACCTGGTTCGCCGCCCCTTCGGGTTGGTGCGCACCCATTCGAGCTCGGAGGCGATCGTGCGCGAGCGCGCCTTCTCGGAGCGCTCCTCCTGGGCCAGGCGGGCCTGCTTCTGGGCCAGCCAGCTGGAGTAGTTGCCCTCGTACGGAATGCCCTTGCCGCGATCGAGCTCCAGGATCCAGCCGGCGACGTTGTCGAGGAAGTAGCGGTCGTGGGTGACGGCGACCACGGTGCCGGGGTACTCGGCCAGGTGCTGCTCCAGCCAGGCCACCGACTCGGCGTCGAGATGGTTGGTCGGCTCGTCGAGCAGCAGCAGGTCGGGAGCCTGCAGCAGCAGCCGGCAGAGCGCCACCCGGCGCCGCTCGCCGCCCGAAAGCGTGGAGACGTCGGCGTCTGCAGGAGGCAGCCGCAGAGCGTCCATCGCATAGTCGAGCTTGGTGTCCAGATTCCAGGCGTCGGCCGCTTCGATGCGGGCCTGCAGCGCGCCGAACTCCTCGGCCGTCTCATCGGAGTAGTTGGCGGCCAGCTCGTTGAAGCGGTCGAGCAGCGCCTTGGTCTCGGCGACGCCGTCCTCCACGATGCCGCGCACATCCTTGGACTCGTCGAGCTGCGGCTCCTGTTCGAGCAGCCCCACGCTCGCGCCGGGGGCGAGCGCCGCCTGCCCGCGATACTCCTGATCGATCCCGGCCATGATTCGCAGCAGGCTCGACTTGCCGGCGCCGTTGTAGCCGAGCACGCCGATCTTCGCCCCGGGCAGGAACGCGAGCGTGACCTCCGAGAGGACGGTCCTATCGGGCGGATGGACCTTGCTGAGACGGTGCATCGTGAAGATGTAGGAGCCGGACATCGCACGCAGGATAGGAGATGGGCCGCCCCGGAGGGCGGCCTGCGCGGGTCGCGTGCTGGCCTGCTCGGGACGGGGGAGCGTCCCGGGCGCCGGATGGCGCGGGCCGGCGCGCCGTGGGCGGGACCGGCGCCAGCGCACAGCACCGGCGCCGCTGCCCGACCGCTAACGGGGTTGGCGATGCAGGCGAGCGGGCTGGCTCTCGAGAGGCACATGCTGCTGCTGGAGCTGGAGGCTCCGTTTCGCAAGCGCGACGTGCAGCTGGCGCGCCGGCGGATGGCCAAGCGCTGGCATCCGGATGTGGCGCCGCCCGGCAAGCAGATGGAGCACGAGCGTCATCTGAAGGCGATCAACGAAGCGGCCGACCGGCTCGAGCATCTGGCGGAGACCTCGCGGGGCGGGAAGGTCACCGCGAGCGCTGTGAAGGTGAGCGCGGCCGCGGCTCGCAGGGCGCGTGAGGAGGCCGGCCGGCAGGCGTATGAGGCCGAGCAGCGCGCCCGCGAGAGGGCGGCGCAGAGCGCCGAGCACGACCCGTTCGGCAGCCGCGTGCCCGACCACTCGGTCGTGCATCGCTACGCCCGCTGCACCTCCTACCCGGAGTGGGGGGTTGGCACTGTGAGGGGGATCTATTTCACCGAGGAGCGCTCCGATGAGCAGGCGACGATCGGTGGCACCCCGGTCGCCGCGGGCGGCGGCCAGTGGGCCAGGGTCTCCTTCAGCCACGGGATCAGGACCGTGCCGGCCGGCAGCCTGCAGTTCGTCGACTTCTCCAAGCCCGACCCGGCCGGCGAGCGGGTGGAGCGGTTCATGACCGCCGCCCAGCGCGCGATGGCCGAAGGCGAGTATGCGCTGGCGGCGCAGCGGCTCGTGTATGCCCGCGACGCCGAGCCGCGCAACGTCGCGGTGCTGCGCCTGATGACGCTCGCCTTCTGGCAGGCGGGAAACCTGGAGGCCGCCGCCCGCTCCGCGCGCGACTGGGCCCGCCTCGACGGCCGCCGCCCGGCGCCGCACCGCTTCGTGGCGCGCATCTACGAAGACGTCGGCGCGATCGACCTGGCCGAGGAGGCGGCGCAGCGCGCAGCCGAGCGGGGACCGTCGGACGCCTCGACGTGGGAGCGGCTGGGACGGCTGCGGCTGCGGCTGGGCGACCGCGAAGGGGCGCTGATCGCCCTGGAGCGAGCGCTGGCCGCCGGGCCGACCTTGGAGGGCCTGCTCGACCTGGCGCTGGTCCGCTCGCTTCTCGGCGAGTTGGGCGGAGCGCTGAGCGCCTGCGAGCAGGCGACGGGTCTCGCCCCCGACTCGGCGGAGGCATGGTGCCGCTATGCCCACGCGCTCGCGCGAAGCGACCGGGTCGGCGACTGCATCGCCGCGTGCGAGCGTGCGCTGGAGCTGCGCGAGGACGCGGAGGTCGCAGAGCTCCTGGCGCGAGCCTCCGAGCTGGAGTCGCGCGTCCTGCCCGCCGCCTGAGCTCGCGGCGGCCGCGGCGCTCAGCGCAGGATGTTCACCGCCCGCGCGACGATCAGCCCGATCGTCACGAGTGAGACCAGCGACTGCAGCCCCATCACGCTCTTGGCGACCGAGGTGAGGGGCATCGTGTCGGTCGGTGAGAAGGAGGTCGCGTTCGTCAACGACACGTACAGGTAGTCGACGAATGTCGGCCGCCAGCCCGCCGGCTGGATGCGGTCGTCGTTCATCTGCGGGAAGAGGAGGTCGGGAGGCCCGTCGCGCCCGGCCGCGCGCCGGCCCGGCCCCCCACGATCGAGCTCCCAATACCAGAGCCCGAAGATCAGGAAGTTCGTCAGCCAGATCAGGACGCCGGAGACGATCAGCTGGCGGCCGTTGGAGACCCCACGGCCGAGCAGGAGCTCGCTCAGCAGGACCAGCGAGTAGATGTTCGCCGCGCTGACCAGTGCGGTCAGGCCGATCGCCGTGCGCCGGCGCAACGGGTGCTCCCGCTCCAGCTGCCGCGGCGTCGCCATGAACATGCCGAGCAGGAGCGCGGCCTCCAGGGAGGGGATGAGCCACCGCGGCCCGGCGGTCAGCCGATCCGGCAGCAGGAGCTGCAGGGCGATCGCCACCAGGATCGTCACCTGAGCCGGCCAGAACGGCTCTGAGGCGGCGGCGGGCGGATAGTCCCGCCCCGGCAGCTGCACGGCGGTGCTCATGGGCCGACAGAGTACGCGCGCAACCGGCGCGAGAGGCGGCATGCCGGCCGGTGGCTCAACGCCGGCGATCCCAGCGGCGGCCACTCGCATGGCGGCGGGAGCGAGGATTCGTCGGGACCGGCGTAGCCGCTGCGGGCCGCGAGCGGATAGGCTGGGCGCCCGTTCCCGCCCCGCCAGATAGGAGCGACGCATGAGCGAGCAGGCGACCGGCAGCACCCAGCCGCCGGCGGTCATCACCGCCCGGGAGGGGCGGACCCTGATCATCACCCTCAACCGCCCGGAGGCGCGCAACGCCGTCAACCTGCAGCTCGCCGAAGGCGTGGCGGGCGCGCTGGATGAGCTCGACGCCGACGACGGCCTGGCGGTGGGTGTCCTGACCGGCGCCGGCAAGGGCTTCTGCGCCGGGATGGACCTGAAGGCGTTCGTGGCCGGCCAGCGGCCCTGGGTCGGCGACCGCGGCTTCGCCGGGATCGTCAGGCGCGCGTCGGTCAAGCCGCTTATCGCCGCCGTGGAGGGCTTCGCCCTGGCCGGCGGGCTGGAGGTGGCGCTCGCCTGCGACCTGATCGTCGCCGCCGAGAACGCGCGGCTGGGCATCCCCGAGGTCAAGCGCTCCCTGGTCGCGGCCGGCGGCGCGCTGCTGCGGATGCCGCGCCGGATTCCCTACCACGTGGCGATGGAGCTGGCGCTGACCGGCGAGCCGATCGACGCGCAGCGCGCCCACGAGCTGGGACTGGTCAACCGGGTGGCGCCGGCCGGCGAGGCGCTCGCGGCGGCGCTCACGCTCGCCGGGCAGATCGCGGCCAACGCCCCGCTCGCACTGATCGCCTCCAAGCGGATCGTCTCCGAGCAGGGCGACTGGAGCACGGCGGAGATGTGGGATCAACAGGACGCGATCTCCGAGCCCGTATTCGGCTCTGAGGACGCGATCGAGGGCTCGAAGGCGTTCGCGGAGAAGCGAGCGCCGGTCTGGCGCGGGCGCTGAGGCGCCACGCCGGCGCCCACACCGCACGCCAGGGCCACCTCGCCACACCGCGCGCCATGGCCACCTCGCCACACCACGAGCCAGGGCCGCCTCGCCACACGGCGCGCCAGGGCCGCCCCGCCCCACGACGCCGCGCCGCGCGCCACGCCGCGCCAGTGCCGCCTCACCGCACGACGCCGCGAGCGGGCCACTGCGCGACCCGCGGCGCGAGCGCGCCTCAACGACTCTGCCTACCGCTCGCCGGGCGTCTTTCGAGGGTACTGCGAGACGGGGACGCTGAGGTCGGAGGCCGTTCTGAGGATGCGGTTCTGCTCGGCGATGTGCGCGGCCGGGTAGCCCTCGCCGGGGCTCGCGCGCTCGGGGCGTCCCACATAGCCGAAGCGGATGCTCTCCGGCATGATCTGCATGAGACGGGGGAACATGTGTGCTCGCGCGCCCATGTTGCGCGGCTCCTCCTGCACCCAGACGATCTCCTTCAGGTTCGGGTAGCTGCCGATCAGCGCGAGCAGCTCCTCCTCCGGGAAGGGATAGAGCAGCTCGATGCGGCCGATCGCGACCCCGCTGTGCGGCCGGTCGGGATGGCCGGCCAGGTCGTAGTACACCTTTCCCGTGCAGAGCAGCAGGCGCGTGACCGCCTGCGCATCGACTCCCGGCTCGCCCAGGACCGGCTGGAAGGCGCTGCGCCCTGAGAGCTCGCCGAGGGTGGAGGTCGCCTGCGGCAGGCGCAGCAGCGACTTCGGGGTCATCACGATCAGCGGTCGCTGCTTGGCGATCCGCGCCTGGCGGCGCAGGAGGTGGAAGTACTGCGCGGGTGTTGTCGGATTGGCAACGCGGATATTTCCCTCTGCCGCGAGTGACAGGAACCGCTCCAGCCGCGCCGAGGAGTGCTCGGGGCCCGAGCCCTCGTACCCGTGCGGCAGCAGCATCGTCAACCTGGAGGTCTGCCCCCACTTGGCCAGGCCCGAGGCGATGAACTGGTCGATTATCACCTGGGCGGAGTTGGCGAAGTCGCCGAACTGCGCCTCCCAGAGCACCAGCGCGTCCGGCGCCTCCTGGCTGTAGCCAAACTCGAATCCCAGACAGGCGAGCTCGGAGAGCGGGCTGTTGTGCAGCTCCAGCGGAGCGCTGGCTTCGGGCAGGCTCTCCAGCGGGCAGACGGTCTGGCCGGTCGTCTCGTCGTGCAGGACGGCATGGCGCTGGCTGAAGGTGCCGCGCTCGGTGTCCTGGCCGGAGAGCCGGATCGGCGTGCCCTCCGTCAGAAGCGATGCGAACGCGAGCGCCTCGGCGTGCGCCCAGTCGAGCTTCGGCGGCTCGCCGCCGTTGCCGGAGGCCTGCTCGCTGAGCGCTTCGCGGCGGCGCTGCAGCTGCTTGACGAGCTTGCGGTGAACGGTGAACCCCTCCGGCACGCGCAGCAGATCCTCTCCCAGCTTGCGCAGCCTCTGCACGTCGACGGCCGTATCCACCTCCGGGCTCGGGGAGCGGTCCAGCTGGTACTCGCCTGTGCCGTGCTCGACGGTGCCGTGCTCGGCGGCCGCGGCGATCCGCGCCTTCAGGCGCTGATGCAGCAGGGTCAGGTTGTCCCACACCTGCTGGCCGACCTCATCCACGTGGCTCTGGGTGACCGTCCCCTCGCCGGTCAGCTGCTCCGCCCACAGCTCGAAGACGCGCTTCTTCTCCTTGATGTTCGTATACATCTCCGGCTGCGTATACGCCGGCTCGTCGGACTCGTTGTGGCCGAAGCGGCGATACCCGATCAGGTCGATCAGCACGTCATGGCCGAACTGCTGGCGGAAGGCTAACGCCAGCTGCACGGCGCTCATGCACGCCTCCACGTCATCCGCATTGACGTGGATGATCGGCACGTCGAAGCCCTTGGCGAGATCGGAGGCCCAGCGCGTCGAGCGCGCATCGTCGGGATCGGTGGTGAAGCCGATCTGGTTGTTCATGATGATGTGAACCGTGCCGCCGACCTTGTACCCATCGAGCGCCTGCAGGTTCAGCGTCTCCGCAACCACGCCCTGACCGGGGAAGGAGGCGTCCCCATGTATCACGATCGCCACGGCGGCATTGGTGTCCTGCTCGGCGTGGGGGCCGGTGCGCGTCGTCTGGCCGGCGCGGGTCGCCCCCTCCACCACCGGGGAGACGAACTCCAGGTGACTCGGGTTGGACTCGAGGTTCACCTTCACCTCGCCGCCGTCGGGCAGCCTATATGACCCCTGCTCGCCGTGGTGATACTTCACATCTCCCGTGCCCCCCTGCGGGATCGTCGTAACGGCCTCCAGGGTGGAGGCCCCCTCGAACTCGGCGAAGATCGTGTCGTAGGAGCGGCCGAGGTTGTGCGCGAGCACGTTCAGCCGCCCCCTGTGCGCCATCCCGATCACGACCTCATGCGCCCCCGCCGAGGCCGAGAGCTTGATCAGCTCGTCGAGCATCGGCACCGTCATGTCGAGCCCCTCGACCGAGAACTGGTGCTGGCCGAGGTAGGCCTTGTGCATGAAGCGCTCCAGCGCATCCACCTCGATCAGGCGCTTGAGCAGCGCCTCGCGAACCTGAGCCGGCAGCGGCGTCCGGAACGCCCCCGACTCGATCTTCTCGCGCAGCCATGTGCGCTGGCGGTGGGAGGCGATGTGCTCCACCTCGTAGGCGATCGTGCCGCAGTAGATCTCGCGCAGGTGCGGCAGCGCTTCGGCGAACGTCTCTCCGGGGGCATAGGTGTGCAGGATGCTCGCCGGGATCCGCGCCATCAGCTCCTGGGTCAGCCCGGCGGCCTCCGTGTCCAGCTGCGGATCGCCGACCGGCTCGCTGCCGAGCGGGTCGAGGTGAGCGGCCAGATGGCCGTGGCTTCGCACCCGCTCCAGCAGGGTGCTCGCCGCCTGCACCGCCTGCAGCAGGCGGGCGTCGACCGCGGCGGCCGGCCCTCCGGCGGGGGCGGCGGCCGGAGGCGCGGCGGCCGGCGCCGGGGGCTGTGGCTGTGGGGCCGGGGAGACGCCGAGCGCAGCGAAGACGGACTGGTAGAAGTCGTGCTCGCCCTGCAGGCGCTGCTCGATCGCGCCGAGGAACCGGCCCGACTCGGCGCCCTGTATCACCCGGTGGTCGTAGGTCGAGGTCATCGTCATGACCTTCTCCGCCCCGATCGCCTCACCGACATTGCCCAGCCCCGGCGGATACCCGATCGACCCGGTCGCCACGATCGTCCCCTGCCCTGCCATCAGGCGCGGCACCGAGGCGGCGGTGCCGAGGCCGCCCGGGTTCGTCAGCGTGATGTTCGCGCCGGCCAGGTCGTCCGGCTGCAGTGCGCCCGTGCGGGCCTTCTCCACGAGCGCGTCATACGCTGACAGGAACCCGGCGAAGGAGAGGGCCGCGGCGTCCCTTATGACCGGCACCATCAGCGTGCGCGACCCGTCCTTCTTCTCCACGTCGACGGCGAGGCCGAGATTCACGGTGCCGTCGCTGACGCGGTGGGGCCTGCCGTCGATCTCGGCGAAATGCTCGGCCATCACCGGCATCTCGCTGGCGGCCTGCACGATCGCGTAGGCGATCAGATGGGTGAACGACACCCGCTTGCCGGCCGCCTTCAGCTCCTTGCGACGGGCGTCGAGCACGGTCACCGTCAGAGTCCTGAAGCTCGTCGCGGTCGGGATCGTGAGCGACTGCTCCATGTACTTGGCGAGCATCGCGGCGGCGCCGCGCATCGGACGCTGCTCGGCGCCCTGCGCCTGCGCGGCCGGCGGCTGCTGTGCGGCGGCGGCGCCGGCGGCCGGGGCGGCCGCTGCGCTGCCAGCGCCCTGCGCGGCGGCCAGCACGTCCTCCTTGACGATCCTCCCCGCCGGGCCGCTGCCGCTGAGCGTGGTGAGGTCGACATCGTTGGCGGCGGCGATCCGGGCGGCGACGGGCGAGACGCTCACGCCCTCCGGGGCGGCCTGCTGCGCGGGCTCGCCGGGGGCCGCGGCGAGCGGCGGTTGGGCA
>DAHVAB010000055.1 GCA_027314825.1 Solirubrobacterales bacterium | reverse complement strand
GCCAGTCTCGTCCAAGTAGCACAGCAGCGGGTGGTGGCCGAAGCCGCCCTTGAAGTTGCCCTGCGCCTGCTCCTTCTCCGAATGGGCGCTGATCAGCGTCGCGTCGATGTCGATCACCGTGCGCTCCCGGCACCGGCGCCTCTTGCCCGCCGTGCGCTGCGGGCGCGCGCCCAACTGCCACGCGCGTGCGCGTGCCGCCGCGACCGCCTTGCGCAGTGCTTCAAGACGCTGCTCACAGATCGAGTCGATCACCCGGAACGCCGTCGCGTCCGAGGCCACCACGCCGAACAGGTCTGCCTGGTCGCGCAGCGCGCCCATGTCCGCCAGGCAGTCCCCGCCGTCAGCGAGCATCACCGTCAAATCGCGCAGCACCACGCCGGGATCGTGCGCGGAGCGCCGCTCGCGGGTACTCGCCATAGCCTGCGACAGCGCCCTCGTGAGCCCGATGCGGTCTGCAGCCCCAGCCAGCAGCGCGCTGCCCGCGTGCCCGACCTGACCGGTGCCGTCCGCGATGACATGTAGCTTGTCAACGAGCCCTTCACGCTTCACCATATGGGTGATCCTCCTGGGGTCGGGATACGAGTCTCGTCAACCCGCATTTTCCCGCTCCAAGCGGACGGATCGGCGCCTCGGCTAGACCGGGGCGCTGGCCGTTAATGCAAGATCCAGGCCAGCGTCGGATTCGCGGCGGGAATGTTCCCGAGCCGGCTTCAGGCGGGCGCCCCAAGTCAGCCCCCGAGCAGCGTCGCCCAGCCGCGGCACGTCCCGTCGCTGGCGCGCAGTCGGATCGGTGTGCAGGGCCATCCGCATCGTGCGGAGCGCCCAGGTTCACGATCCCCCGAAAGTCGCGCGTGCGGATAGTCGAGCTTTCCAACCACCCAGAGGACTTGCTCACCGCCGAGGCCGAGCGTCGCGAGCAGGAGCGTGCAGAGCGGGAGGCGCGCTTCCGCCAAGCCCAGACAGCGCATGCCGAAGAGGCCGCGCAGCTCTCAGAGCGCCGGTCGGAGGCGCGTCTGGATCGCCGTCCATTTTCGTGGTTGGGCGCCACACTGGCGCTCTGGCAGCTCCGTTCGCGTCGGCCCGCACGCGCAGCGCCGCCGCCAGGCACCACGGCCGCAGCGCTCCACGAACGTGAGCAGCTCGCCGCCGGCGTGCGCGGCGAGCAGCTCCTCGCCAACGAACTCGCCGAGGAGCTCGGCGAGGCCTGGACCCTCTTCCGCGGCTACCGCAACCGCCAGGGCGAGATCGATCATCTCCTGCTCGGCCCGCCGGGCCTGATCGCAATCGAGGTCAAGTACCGCAACGCGACTGTGTCGTGCGACGGCGACGACTGGACCTACGTGAAGTACGACCGCTACGGCAACGAGGTCGACGACGGCGACCTCTGCGATCGCGCCGGCCGCTCACCGAGCGAGCAGCTCAACGAGCCGGCCGATGCGCTGGAAGGGTTCCTCGTGAGCCGTGGCCAGCAACTCGAAGTCGAGCGTGTGCTCATCTTCAACCATCCGCGCGCTGAGCTCGACGAGATCAGCGAACCGACGGTGGGCGTGGACACCGACGCGGAGACGGTGTTCGACCTGGTCGAGGAGATGGGCGGCGATCTCTCGACTGTTCGCCGTGCGCGGATCGACAAGCTGATCGTGCGCGATCGACCGTCGGCCGACAGCCTCGCGCTCGCCGGTGGCATGGCTCCCTGGCTCAACGATATTGCGCTTTGCCCCAGGCAAACGCGCGTCCGGTGATCGTCAATTGACGCGCGTGGAAAATCGTTCATTGCACAAGCGGTTGGCTCGGCGGTCCTCACCATGGCGGCATCCAGCGAGGTTAGGGTCTACGAGGAGCCGCAGGAGGACCGCCGCCTCAGCGCCCGCTCGGCCACTACGTCCGCTTCAACCCCGACGACCTCACCAAATGGCTCGACGAAAACCGGATCGAGGCGAACGGACGGAGCAGCCAGTAGCCGAGGCCTGCTGTGCTTGCTGCAAGATGTATCGAGCGTGGCACACAATGCAGTGAGAACCGGCACCATGCTCTCCAAAGCGATCTATATATGATATATTTCGCAGTATGGCGCGTCCGATGCAGCTTCTGCTTGGTGTCGCCGAGGAGCAGTGGGGGCTCTGCACGCGCAGGCAGGCGCTTGACGCCGGCGTGGCTCCGAGCTCGCTGGCGCGGCTGCTGCGCGACGGCTTCCTGGAGAGGGTGGCACACGGCGTCTACCGCGTACGCGGCGGCGCCGAGCCCGACCACATGCAGCTGCGGGCGGCGTGGCTGCAGCTCGATCCTGCCGTGCCGGCATGGGAGCGACTGCGCAATCCCGCCGTGGCACTCGTCTCCCACACCTCGGCCGCGGCGCTGTACGGAGTCGGCGACCTGCGGGCGGACATCCACGAGTTCACCATGCCAAGACGCCACCAGACCCGGCGTCGAGACGTGCGCATCCATCGGGGCGAAGTGCCCGACAGGCAGCGGATCGTGCTCGCAGGGATGCCCACGACCCGCGCGGCACGCATGATCGCCGACCTTCTCGCAGACAACATTGAGCCGACCAGCGTGGCGCACATCACCGCAACGGTGATCGATCGGGTATTCGACTATCCCGGCGCCGTCGCCGAATGCATCGCGCCCTACGCCGGCCGCTTCGGCTTTCGTCGCGGCGACGGACCGGCGTTGCTGGATCATCTGCTCAACCTGGCTGGATACGACCGGAGCCGTGACGTCATCAATGCCCTGGCGCGCGGCGAATGACCGGCGATCGCTACTCCGACCCGCGCGCCCTGCGCTCCGCAATAGCCGACCGCCTGCGGCCGCTCGCCGAGGACCGCGGCATCCCGCTTGCGAATCTGCAGAGGCAGTTCGCATATGACCGCCTGCTGTGCAGAGTGTTCGCGAACGACCCGGAGCGATGGGTCCTCAAGGGCGCCACAGCGATGCTCGCGCGCATCGGCCCCGAGGCACGACACACCCGCGATGTCGATCTTCTACACCGAGAGGGCGGGCTGCAGGAGGCCGAGCTTGCGCTGCGCGAAGCCGCGCGGATCGACCTGCACGACTTCTTCACCTTCACGCTCGGGGCAGGGCAACTGCTCACCGAAGCGGGGCAGGCGCTGCGCGTGCCGGTCCAGGCCGATCTGGGGGTCAAGCGCTTCGCCGCCTTCCACGTCGATCTCGTTGCGGCGCTCACGATGACCGGCACACCGGCATCGTTCGCCAGGGTCGTGCCGGTCGAGATCCCAGGGCTCAGCAGCACCAGCTATCTCGTGTATCCGCTCGCCGATCACGTCGCCGACAAGGTGTGTGCTCTGCATGAAACACACGAGCGCTCGAGCGGTCTGCGCGAGCCGAGCACCCGTTACCGTGACCTTGCCGACCTCGTCGTCTTCGCACACACGGCAGTCATCGACGCGGACGAGATGATGACGGCGCTCGACTCCGAGGCGGCCCGCCGCGGACTCAACCTCCCGCAGACAGTCTCGATCGTCGCCGACACCAACTGGAGGCGCGGCTATGCCCGCATCGCGCGAGATGTGTCTCTTCTACTTGAGCGCGATCTCGATTCGGCGATCGACACGGGGAGACGTTTCATAGATCCCGTCCTTCAACGGCGAGCGCGCGGCACGTGGGATCATGAAGCGCTTCGGTGGGACGCTCTTGATGTCGCTCAGTGAGACGCCGACACCGCCTCCGCCGCACTCGACTCGAACGCCCCGGCCAGCAGCGCTGCATCGCCCGCCTGGCTCTTGGCGTGCAGGTTGCGCGCCGTCGTCTGGATGTGGGCGTGGCCCATCCACGACTGCACCTGCACGAGCGAGGCTCGGTGCACCGCCATCGAGCCGAAGAAGTGGCGCAGCGAGTGGAGCGGCAGCGGCCGCAGCCCCGAGCGCTTGGCGGCCGCGGCGTAGCGGCGACGCAGGGCGCTCGCGTCGATGTGCCCGCCGGCCTCGCCGACGAACACGGGATCCCTGCCGGCGGTGAAGCGCTCGCGCTGGCCGAGCCGGGCGAGCGCCTGGGCGACGTCCGGCACCATCGGCACGCTTCGTACCTTGTCGCTCTTCGGGGTGACCAGCTCGCCGAGTAGTTGGCGCGCACCCTGATCGCCTGGCCCGGGAAATCCACATCGCGCCAGCGCAGCGCGACCAGCTCGCCGCGGCGCAGTCCCGTCAGCGCCGCGGTGAGAAACACTGCGGCATCCAGCTCGCCGGCGGCGGCCCGCACGAGCGCGTCGACCTCCTCGCGGCTGTAGAAGTCGTAGTCGCCGCTGTAGCCCACCGGGTGACGTTCGACCGCCGCCGACGGGTCGCGGTCGATCCATCCGTGCGCAAACGCATGGCCGAGCACCGCGCGCACGATCATCAGCAGCTTCTCCGCGGTGCGCCCGTGCGGCAGGCCCTCGTTCCACGCCTTGATGTCCGCGGGCTTGAGGTCTCGCAGCGGTGTGGTTGCAAACGGAGCCCGTCCATACAGTGTCTGCCCGGCCTGCTTGCCTTCCTCGGCCGGAAGCAGGTAGGCACCGAGCGCCTGACGGTAGTCGAGCAGCGTCGAGCGCTTCAGGTTGCGCCTGTGCTCGCCATGCTCAAGCCAAGCACTGGCAGCGTCTGCGAATGTCACAGGCTTGCCGTGACGGGTGCGAACCGTCGGGATCCGGACCGCCTCGTGCTCCACCAGTCGCCGTAGCCGTGCTTCCGCCTCCTTCGGCGTCATGTAAGAAAAATCGGGCTTCGAGCCATCGGCGGCCTTCCAAATCACTGCGCCGCGCGCAGTCCGCTTGCCCGTGTTCTGCACCCATGCCTTGCCGAGAATGCGGGCGTGCTTGCCGTCAGCGTCATACCAGTACGCGCGCCAGCGCCGGCCACTTCGATTCCCGACCACCTTCAGGTGTCCGTTCGGAGTGACGTCCGTGGGCGGATTCATGGCGGGGCTCGCATGCGTGAACATGGCTCCAACACTAGCATCCGAGGTGGTCTGGGGGTGTTCCCCAGGGTGTTCCCCAGGGTGTTCCCCACGCGGGTGATCTGAGGTGATCTGAGAGACCTAAACCGCTTGGATAAGCCATGTAAACAAGCCAAATCCACTTTTGTGAGCTGCTTTGCAAGCAGGAGGTCGCCGGTTCGAGCCCGGCTGGCTCCATTCCGACAGCTGTCGGGCGAGTCGCGTCAGTCTGTGGCGGGGGCGGTGTGATTCCCGCCGTTGAGGCAGCGAGCGCGGGCGCGAGGTCGGCGGCAGCCCCGCCGCACGGGATCGTGAGCTTGATCTCCTTATCCCTGGATGCGAGCTTGGGAGCGGCTAGCGTCGGAGCGATCGGCAGCGGCGCGACACGGAGCCCCGCAGCTGGTCGGTGCGTCCAGGCGGCAGGCACGCGCGATCGTCAAGCCGTCGCACCGTCCGAGTAGTAGGGGTTGCGCTTGAGGTACGGCGTCACCCGCTTCTCGATTCGCTCCGGCGTCCATCCGCGTTCACGAAGCGCCTCGAAGAGGTCCGGCACTTGCCCTGGGTGCATCGACGGCACATGGCTGCCAAACCAGTTCTCGGTGAACCGGCCAGGCAAAGCCAGCGGGGGCGGCGGGCCTGCGAGCCAGCGCCGCTCCCGCTCCCTTGCCTGGCGCGCTGATCTTCTCCTGACAAGGACAGCGGCGAGCCCGACCGCGATCGCGACGCTCAAGGCGATGTACCAGAACTTCACGATCAAAGCAATCAGGCAGGCGATCGTGATGAACGCGATCAACCCACCTCCGCCGCTCCGTCGCGGGCGTCTGCCACGCCCGCCGGCGTAGAGGCTCACCGGCCCCGCTCTCACCCCAACGCGACCTTTCGACGTCACGCTCACAGGACCCAACCGCACTCTCGCCCCCACCACGAACCCCCTCGTCGAATCCGCCCATAGCTTACGCGACCCGGAAACGCAGCGTTACGCACACTTCTGGGAATGAGACACCGCGGACGATGAACGGGCCACCCCGTGGGCTCAGCAACATGCTTGCGCCGCCGGACGAGGACGACGGCGTCGCTTGGCCCCACCGCGACGGTGGGAAAGCCAGCGAACTGGCGTCTGGCGGCCTGATCCGCCGGTGCGACGCAAGGATAGACTTGCGCGCTCAAGAGCTTCCGGTCGCTCCGAGTGGCTGCAGGGTCGGTCAGCTGCGAGAGACGACACCGCCCAGCCGAGCGGACCCGATCTTCGGTGAGCGCTGAGGATCCGCCGCCGGCCGGTGCGCTCCAACGCCGTGCGAGCACTTGAAAGACCGCGGCTGTACTGCCATAGTGTGTACATGACGACGCTCAAGGAAGGACGGCTGCAGATCCGCGTCGATCCAGCAGACAAGACACTGCTGGAGCGCGCAGCGGCCGCGACGCACCTGAACGTATCGGCGTTCGTAGTCCAAGCTGCCACTTCCAGGGCTGAGGAAGTCCTGGCAGAACGATCAGGCATTCGCCTCTCCCCGCAAGCCGCAGCGGCGTTCAGCCAGGCGCTGCAGCAACCAGCGCAGATCAACGACCGGCTCGCACGGGCGCTGCGCCGCAAGCGCAAGTTCAGTTGGCTTGACTGAGCTGCACCGCCCTGCGCCGCTGGACCTGCGCCGGCACGATCGCGGCCAGTTCGACAGTGGCGAGACGGTGCTCGACGAATGGCTGCGCCACCACGCGGGGCCGAACAGACGCCGCGACACGTCCGCAACCTGGGTGATCGCGGATGCTGACGGCCTGGTGGTTGCGTACGCGAGCATCGCGATGACCGGGATTGATCGCTCGGCAGCACCGGATGCGCTCGCGAAGGGGGCACCGGATCCGGTCCCTGCCCTGCTACTCGGCCGGCTGGCAGTGGACCGCCGCTACACCGGCATCGGGGTCAGCACCGCCCTCGCGGCGCACGTCCTCGCCACCGCAGTCGAGCTGAACGAGAAGGCAGCATGCCGCGCAGTCGTCGTGAGCGCCCTGAGCGTCCACGCTCGGACCTGGTGGGAACGGCTCGGATTCAGCCCTTTCGACCCCGACGAGCCAGACCAACTCGACCTATACCTACTCACCTCGCACATCCATACGACACTGCAACCACCGCGGTAGAACATCTCACCAGCAGGCGCCGCTCATCCCGGCCAGCGGCACCCCTGCATCAAGCGCGATCCGCGCACCCGGCAGCCGCGCCGAACGGTTCGCATTGATGTCGGCTGGCTCCATCGGAGGCAAGTCGTGAAAGTGGGCGCTTCTTAGCGACCTGGCAGTAGTTGAGCGAGCCGGCTACGCCGCGTCAACTCGCGGGTGGCGATGTGACCATCCGTCGCCGGGCATTGGGCGGCGACGCACGGATGCAGGCGGCTGTGTGAATGCTGTGCCGGTGGGTGTTATGCGGCTCGAATGGTCCGCCAGGAGTCCCAGGTGATCTTGAGGATGACGAGCGTGATGGTGAGGCCGATGATCGGGTCGCCGATCGGTGCGCCGAGCGCGACGATGATGGCGCTCGCGATCACGCCGAGGGAGACGTAACCGTCGACGCGGGCGTGGTTCCCGTCCGCGATCAGGGCAGGGCTTTCCAGACGGCGGCCGCCGCGAAGGCGGACCTGGGCGGCTATCTCGTTGCCCAGGAAGCCGATCGCGCCGGCGGCGGCGAGGATCCACAGGTGGGTGAGGGCGTGCGGGTGGACCAGTCGTTCGATGGTCTCAAAGAGTGCGACGCAGGCTGAGACGAAGATCGCGAGCACGACCGCGAGTCCGGCGAGCTTCTCGCCGGCGGCCGAGCGCAGCAGGAATGCGATGCCCAGCGGGACGGCGGTGAGCGCGTCGCCGAAGTTGTGGATCAGGTCGGCGAGCAGTGCGACCGATCCGGAGACCGCGAAGATGGCTGCCTGCAGGGCGGCGGTGAGGCCGAGGACGGCGAGGCTGATCGAGACGGTCCGGATGCCAGCGCGTGAGCGGATGATGGAGCGGTCGACCAGCCCATGCGAGTGGCCGTGGCCATGGTCGTGGCCATGATCGTGAGCGTGGCCATGGTCGTGAGCGTAGCCATGGTCGTGGCCATGATCGTGAGCGTGGCCATGAGCATGAGCGTGATCCTCAGCCTGCTCGTGGTGGTGGTGGCCGTGAGCGTGAGGCGGGTGGGAGAGCCAGGGCAAGAGGAGGTGGCGATGCGGTCCGCTGTGCTGGTGGGAGTGCACGTGACGGCCGTGAGCATGTTCAAGGGTGCTCTGACGCATGAACGAGAACGTAACATCTCCCGGCCGCGGCGACTCATACGATGCCCGCCGCATGGCGGGCTCCAATCTGAGGGGCCGCGCCGGGGCCAGTGCAACCCGCCGCGCCGACATGCTGGCGTGTTCGTCTCTGCCCACCCGGACGTGATCTTGAAGATCGCCACCAAGCAGGTCCTCGTCGATACCGCGCACATGAGCTGGAGCGCTCCAACTCGCCTCTACGCCTCCCACGAGCAGCTGGTGGCGGAGCTGCCTGGCCGGCTGGTGGCAGCGGGGCCGCTCGTGCTCAAGCAGCACCGCGGCATGGATGGCGCCGGCGTCTTCAAGGTCGAGCTGCGAGAGGCCGGCGCGGGCGCTGAAGCGGGCGTGAGGCAGCGCGCATGGACCCACTGGGAGCTGAGCACGGGCTGCGGCTCATCGATGCGACCCGCGCGGCCGCGCGCTTGTACGGGAAGTTCGGGGCCAGCATCGACCACGACGCCTGCGCAGATTTCGAAATACCTTCCAAGGCTGCTCAGCTCCCTGCGAGCCCGCTGATCGCACCGCCACCCGCGATGGGCGCCCGCGCTCAACGGGGGTCGAGCACGAAGACGGCGATCTTGCGGTCGGTGCGGGACTCGTAATCCTCGAAGCCCCGGTACTGCTCATTGACCGCCTTCCACAGCCGCGCACGCTCGTCGCCCTCGACCACCCGTGCGCGCACCTGCAGCCGCCGTCCGCCGACCTGCACCTCCGCGTCCGGCTGAGACTTCAGGTTCAGAGACCAGGCGGGCGTGCGAGCGTGTCCGGCATTGGAGCCGATCACAACGTAGGAGTCGCCATGGGGCATGTACAGCACGGGCGCGGTGCGCCGCTGCCCGCTGCGACGGCCGACCGTGGTGAGGAGCAGGACCGGTGAGCCGCTCACACGGCCGAACAGCCGCCCGCGACTCAGTCGGTACAGGGGCACGTTCAGCTTGCCGACGGCGCGCAGCCCGCCGGCGCCGATCGCGATCGAGGCCCGGGCTGCCAGGCGGTCGGTGCGCATCGGCGGATTATCACAGACCGCCGACATGCCGTCAGCGAGGCGAGCGAAGTGCTTACATCCCGGTGGCCCGTCACAGACAGGCATCCGTCAATCCTGAGGAGGGTTACATGGCCGAGCCGAGCACCGCGTCCACACGTCTGATCGGAGTCGACGAGCTCGGCGAGCGCCAGGTGAGCGCCGTGGAGACTCCGCACGGCACCCTGGCGGTCGGCCTGCTGGACGGCGAGCCGTTCGCGGTCTCCAACCGCTGCCGTCATCTCTTCGCGCCGCTCGGCCAAGGCCGGGTTCTCGACGGCTGCCTGGAGTGCCCATGGCACGCGGCGCGCTTCGACGTTCGCACCGGCCGGATGACCCGCGGCCCTCAGGGCGCCTTCAAGCCGCTGGCCGGAGTCGTGAAGGGCACGACCGGCGCCCGCCCTCTGAAGACCTACCCGGTCACGCTGCGCGACGGCGCGATCTGGCTGGAGGGCTGAGGAGGGCGCGCTCGGCCGTCCGGCGACGGTCGCGCTGGACATCTGTTCGATTTCCACGGATGACACGTGAGGCGCCGGCTGCGCAGCGGACTCAGCTGCCATAACGTCACTCCAAGGAGGAACAGAATGGCCCAGCAGGCTCATCGACCTAGTCGAACCGTTCCCCGATCCGCACGCACAGCGGGCACGCTCAGAACGACGCTCGCGATCGGCGCTTCGACCGGCGCGATCGCGCTGCTGGGAGCGCTGCCGGCCGCACCGGCGAACGCCACGCCGGCGGCGAGCGGCGCAACTACGCTGACACCGGCGAGCCTCACGCTCCCAAGCGGCGATCTCGAATCGACCCTCTCGCGCCTGCCCGCCGGTCAACTCGGGCTCGGCGAAGCCGAGCTTAAAAATCTTCTCTCGGGGCTGAGCTCGAAGCTGAATCCTCTGCTGGCCGCGCTGCCCGCCGAAGTCGACGCACTGCTGGAAGCAATGCTGCAGCGCGAACCGAAGGCGAGCCTCAGCGAAGTGCTCGACTCGGTGAACGGGCTGATCGCCAGCCTGACCGGCAACCAGCTGACGCTCAAGCAGTTTTTGGAAGCGCTCAACCCCGAACAGCTCTCCACTGTGCTCAGCGCCCTGCTCAACGCGGAAGGCCTCCACAGCGTGCTGGACCAGCTCGCCGGGCGGCTCGGCCCGCTCGGCAGCGAAGGGCAGCAGACGCTGCGCAGCATCCTCACCGCGCTGCTGGGATCGCTGCCGGAAGGGCCCCGCAGCGTCGCCACCCAGATCGAGCAGGCGCTCGAAGGAGCCGGCCATGGCGCCCTGCAGGCGATCCTGGAAGGCCTGACGGAACCTGGTGCGCTCTCCGCCGCAGCGACCGAACGGGTGCAGTCGCTGCTCAGCGAGCTGAGCAGCATCTCGCCGGCGCAACTGCAGCAGCAGCTCGGCGCGCT
>DAHVAB010000054.1 GCA_027314825.1 Solirubrobacterales bacterium | reverse complement strand
CCGGACCGGCTGAACGCCATCAACCTCCAGATGATGCGCGAGCTCGACGACGCCTACGGTCGGGCCGAGGGGGACGACGACGTGTGGACGCTCGTCGTGACCGGTGCCGGCAGGGCCTTCTGCGCCGGCGCCGACCTGAAGGCGATCGACACGTTCGCCGAGAGGCTGCAGGCGCCGGAGGGGCCGCTCGGATTCACGCGGCTTGCGGCCTCCAAGCCGACGATCGCCGCGATCTCCGGCTGGTGCCTGGCCGGCGGGCTGGAGCTGGCGCTGTGGTGCGATCTGCGGATCGCCACCGGGACGGCACGGCTCGGGTTCACCGAGAGACGCTTCGGAGTGCCGCTGATCGACGGCGGCACCCAGCGGCTGCCACGCCTGATCGGGATGGGACGGGCGCTGGAGATGATCCTCACCGGCCGGATCCTCGACGCCGAGCAGGCGCTCGCGATCGGGCTGGTCAACGAGGTCGTGCCGGCGGGCGAGCATCTGCGCCGGGCGCTGCAGCTGGCCGACGGCCTCGCCGGCTTCCCGCAGGCCACGATGCTGGCCGACCGTCGCGCCGCGATCGACGGCCTGGGCCTGTCGCTGGCCGACGGCCTGGCCCTGGAGGCGCAGGCCGGGCCGGCGCTGCTGGATGAGGCGCGCCGCGGAGCCGCCGCCTTCGCCGGCGGGCAGGGACGGGGAGGCGCCGGCGCGGGCGCGTGAGTGCGCCGGCACGGGCGCCGGGGTGCGGCGGGACGGGCGCCAGAGTGCGCTGGCATGGCCGCCGGGGTGCGGCGGCACGGGCGCCAGAGTGCGGCGGCACGCTAAGCGGACTATCCTCGCCCCATGGACTACCTGGTCACGGGCGGGACCGGCTTCATCGGCCGTCGCCTCGTGGAGCGGCTGCTGCTGCGCGAGGGCCAGATACACCTCCTGGTCAGGGAGCGCTCGCTCGGCAGGCTGGAGAGGCTGATCGAGGATTGGGAGCGCGGGGGCGGCGAGCAGGTGGCCGGCCGTCTGCACCCGCTGATCGGCGATCTGCGCAAGCCGCTGTTGGGCGTGGACGTGGAGGCGGTCGCGCGGCTGCGCGGCAAGATCGCACACTTCTTTCACCTGGCGGCCGTCTATGACATGACCGCCACGGAGCAGCGCAATGTCGCGGTGAATGTCGGCGGCACGACCCATGCGCTGGAGCTGGCCCGGGCGCTGGAGGCCGGCTGCTTCCATCACGTCTCCTCGATCGCCGTGGCCGGCAACAGGCGGGGGGTGTTCAGCGAGGACTCCTTCGATGAGGGCCAGCGGCTGCCATCTCCGTATCACCGCACGAAGTTCGAGTCGGAGCGGATCGTGCGCGAGCAGGGTCACGTGCACTGGCGCGTCTATCGGCCCGCGGTCGTCGTCGGCGATTCGAGGACCGGCGAGATGGACAAGATCGACGGCCCCTACTACTTCTTCAAGACGATCCAGCGGATGCGCCAGACGATGCCGGAGTGGCTGCCGCTGGTCGGGCTCGACGTGGGGAGGACCAATGTCGTGCCGGTCGACTGGGTGGCCGGCGCGATCGACCAGATCGCCCACAGGCCCGGGCTCGACGAGAAGGCTTTCCATCTGACCGACACGCGCTCGATGCGGGTGGATGAGATGTTCAACCTGCTGGCGCAGGCCGCCCACGCGCCCCGGTTCGCGGTCAGCCTCGACCGCCGGCTTCTCCGAGCGGTGCCGAGAGAGCCGCTCGCGCTGTTCTCCCGCCTGCCCGGGATCAAGCAGACGCGCAACCTGGTGCTCAGGGAGATGGGCATCCCCGAGCAGGTGCTCGGCCACATCGATCTGGCGCCCGAGTTCGACACGAGCAGGGCGCAGCGGGCGCTGGCCGGCTCCGCATTCGAGCGCCCGCCGGCGTTCGCCGGATACGTCACCCGCCTGTGGGATTACTGGGAGCGGGAGATGGACCCCGACCTGGACCGCTCCCGCACCCTGCGCGATGCGGTCGCCGGCCGGCACATCCTGATCACCGGCGCCTCATCCGGGATCGGGAGGGCTACCGCGCTGCAGCTGGCGGGCGCCGGCGCGGTGCCGCTGCTTGTGGCAAGGAGCGTCGAGAAGCTGGAGGAGGTGCGAGCGGAGATCGTCGCGACCGGCGGGACGGCCTACGTCTATGCGGCCGACATCTCCGACATGGAGGACGTCGACCGCCTGTTGGGAAGGGTGCTGGAGGATCATCGCGGCGTGGATGCCCTGATCAACAATGCGGGCCGCTCGATCAGGCGCTCGGTCGCGCTGAGCTACGACCGGTTTCACGATTACGAGCGCACGATGCAGCTCAACTACTTCGGCGCGATCAGGCTGATCCTGGGCCTTCTGCCGCACATGCGTGAGCGCGGGCGCGGGCATATCGTCAATATCTCCTCGATCGGCGTGCAGACCAGCCCGCCCCGCTTCTCCGCGTACATCGCCTCCAAGGCGGCGCTCGACGCGTTCACAAGGGTGGTCGCCTCCGAGGTGATCGGCGACGGGGTGATGTTCACCACGATTCACATGCCGCTCGTGCGCACGCCGATGATCGAGCCGACGAGGATGTACAGCGCGTTTCCGACAATCACTCCCGAGGAGGCGGCGGGGATGATCTGCGAGGCGCTGCGCACGCGCCGCAAGCACATCGGCACGCCGCTCGGCACGCTCGGCGAAGTGGCATATGCGCTCTCCCCGAAGGCGGTCGACCGGATCCTGCACCTCGCCTACCGGATCTTCCCCGACTCGGCCGCGGCGAAGGGGCGCCGCGAGGAGGCCCAGGAGCACACCTCCCTGGAGCAGCTGGCGATGGCGAACCTGATGCGGGGAGTGCATTGGTGAGGCCGCCCCACCGGGCCGGCCGCGCGGGGTCGCGGCTGGCACGGGCCACGCCGCGCCGCGTCTCTGAGGCCGGCGCGCGCTCCACGGTCGATCCCGGGTGCGGACGGCGCGGCGGCGGGCCGGCGGAGCGGGTGCGATGAGGCAGCTCGCCGACGGCGTGTTCATGCTGAGCGGGTTTCCCCCGAACGCGATCAACGTGTATCTGGTCGGCGACGTTCTGGTGGATGCCGGCACCCGCCAGGCGGAGCGGCGGATCGTGCGCCAGATCGCCGGCAGGACGCTGCGGGCGCATGCGCTCACCCATGCCCACCCCGACCATCAGGGCTCCTCTCACGCGATCTGCGAGCGACTGTCGATACCGCTGTGGTGCGGCCGGGATGACATTCCTGCGATGGAGCGGCCGGGCGGGGTGGCCAATCCGAAGGCGCCGGGGTGGCTGAACGCCCTGCAGGGACGCTTCTGGACCGGCCCGCCCCACCCTGTCGCCCGGGCGCTGCAGGAGGGCGAGGAGGTCGCCGGCTTCACTGTGCTGCACACGCCGGGGCACTCGCCGGGACACGTCGCGCTGTGGCGTGAGGCGGACAGGGTGCTGATTCTCGGGGATGTGCTGAACAACATGAACGTGATGACCGGGATTCCCGGCCTGCACGAGCCCCCGGCGATCTTCACGCCCGACCCGGCCCGCAACCGTGCGAGCGCGCGGCGGCTGGCGGCGCTGCGTCCGGCGCTCACGTGCTTCGGTCATGGCGCGCCGCTGCGCGACCCGGACCGGCTGGCCGAGTTCGTCGCCGGGCTTGCGGCCTGAGGCGTCGGTGGCGCGCGGCAGCATCTTCACGGTCGCCGAGGGCCTGCTCATGCCGACGGCGCATGCCAGCGGCCCCTGGGATCCGCGGGCGCTGCACGGCGGCGCGCCGGCGGCGCTGATCACGCAGGTCTTCGAGCGGATGCAGCCGGGCGCGGAGCTGCAGATCGGGCGACTGTCGTTTCAGTTTCTGCGGCCGATTCCCCGGGAGCCGCTGAGCCTGAAGACGAGCATCGTGCGTCCCGGCCGGCGGGTGCAGGAGCTCGCCGCCGAGCTGTGGCATGGAGAGACGATCGTCTGCCGCGCCAGCGCGCTGCGGGTGGCGCCGGTGCCGAGGCTGCTCATGGCGCAGCCGGGGGTCGAGACGGAGCTCCGGTCGGGGGCGGCTGGTGGCCATGCAGGTGCGATGGAGGGGCCGCAGGCGGGCCGGGCGGTGCGCTTCGCGCTCGATGACCCGACACGGGAGAGCTTCGCTGCGAGCGCGATGGAGATGCGCTGGCTGAGCGATCCGTGGGCGCTCGGGGCGGGCAGGGTGTGGATGCGCCTGCGGATGCCGCTACTGGAGGGCGGGGAGCCGGCGGGAGCGCTCACGCGCCTGGCCGCGGTCGCGGACTTCGGCAACGGGGTGAGCGCGGAGCTGGCGTTCGAGACCCACATCTACATCAACGCCGACCTGACGATCCACCTCTGGCGCCCGCCGCGGGGCGAGTGGATCGGACTGGACGCGCGCACGATCCTGCACGACGGTGGCGCCGGGCTGGCCGAGAGCGTGCTGCACGATCTCGACGGGCCGGTGGGCAGGGCGTTCCAGACGTTGGTCGTGCAGGAGCGCTGAGCCGGGATCGAGGGCGGCGCCGGACCGGCTGCGAGCCTGCGGCGCGATCTCGACGGGCCGGTGGCGGGGCCGTGCGCAGACGGCTGACCGCGGGTGCCGAGCCGGGATCGCGGGCAGGCTCCCGGTCGGCTGCGAGCCTGCGGCGCGATCTCGACGGCCCGGTGGTGGGGCCGTGCGCAGACGGCTGACCGCGGGTGCCGAGCCGTTGGCGCCGGCGAGTTGGTTGCATGTGCAATCACCGGGTGGTATGGTTGCGTGTGCAACGTAAGTCGACTCAGATCCGGAAAGGGAGCACCCTATGGCCGCAGACTCCGCAGTGACCGAGACCGCCCTGCCGACGGGAACCTGGCATGTGGATCCCATCCACTCGAACGTCGAGTTCAAGGTGAAGCATGTCGGCGTCGCGACTGTGAAAGGTCGCTTCAACGATTTCGAGGGAACGCTGCAGGTGGGTCCTGACGGCGTCGTCGCATCCGGGTCGGTCGATGTTCAGAGCGTGGATACCAAACAGCCCCAGCGCGACGATCACCTCCGCTCGGCCGACTTCTTCGATGTGGACAGCTTTCCGAAGATCGAGTTCCGCTCCACCGAGATCAGGCAGCTGGGCGGCGATGAGCTGCAGATCGACGGGGAGCTCAGCATCCACGGCGTGAGCCGGCCGATCACCCTGGAGGCGGAGCTCGAAGGCACCGGCACCGACCATAACGGCGAAGAGCGGGTCGGGCTGACCGCGCGCGCCGAGATCAGTCGCGCCGACTATGACATGCGCTTCAACGCTGCGCTCGGCTCCGGCAACCTGGTCGTCGCCGACAAGGTGAAGATCGAGGTCGACATCTCCGCCGTGAAGGCGAAGTAGCCGCCATCCCCGACCGCCACCCCCGACGTAGCCGCCACCCCCGACGTAGCCGCCATCCACCCCCGACGTAGCCGCCATCCCTCTCCCCGCCCGCGCGGCACGACGCGCGCCGATCGGCTGACGCGCGGTCGCGCCTGCGGGCCGGGCGAGCGGGCCCGGTGGCCCGACGGACGATTCCCCCGGCGTGAGCGGTGCAGCTTGGTCGGCCGGAGCGGCCACGCCGGGGGCGGGTGATCGCGACCGCCTCCGAGCGTGCAACCACGCGACCCGCGCAGGCGGCGCGTGAGCGCCGCCACCTCTCCATCCCCGCACCGATCCGCGCAGGACGCCAGGGAATCGGCGGCGTACGTAGAACTCCGTTGGTGGCCACGTGCAAACGTCGGATGCACCCGCTCCGGCGCGGACCTACCTTCGCAGTGATGCCACCCCCGACGATCGGCAACGGCACTCTTCACCGGCTCAGCGAGCTTCGGACGGGTGGGCATCGGGTGTTGAGCCTGTACCTGGATCTCGACCCGCGGCGGTTCCCGACGCCGGCCACCCGGGATGCCGAGCTCTCGGCCCTGCTCGGGAAGGCGCGGCGGCAGAAGGCCGATGCGGATGCGCGGCGGATCGAAGCGCTGCTCGGCGAGAACCACGACTTGGTGCGGGGGGCTCGCGCTCTGGCGATCTTCTCCTCGGCCGGCGCCGACATTCTGGAGGCGGTCAAGCTCTCGCGCGGGGTGGAGCCGATGGTCGTGCTCGACACGGTGCCATGGCTGGAGCCGATCGCGTCGATGGTCGCCTCCGGCGACTGGGGCGTGGCGGTGCTGAGCCGCAGCTCTGCGCGGCTGCTGCGGGGCGGCCCGAAGGCGCTCGCCGAGTTCGACGCGGTGCGCAGCGACGTGCATCGGCGCCACTCTCAGGGAGGCTGGTCGCAGGCCCGCTATCAGCGCGGCATCGAGCAGGAGGTCCATGTCCATGTCTCCGAAGCGCTCGAGCACCTGCTGCGTGCCCACCGCCGCCGGCCGTTCGACCACCTGGTGATCGTCGCCTCCGAGGAGCTGCAGCCGGTGATCGAGCAGGGTCTGCACAGTGATCTGGAGCGGGTGCTGACCGGCTTCGTGGAGGCCGACCTTGAGGATGCGAGCCCGGTGGAGGTCGCCGCCGCGATCGCACCGGTCGTCGAGCAGGCCGACCGCAACCGCGAGATCAGCCTGCTCTGGGAGCTGGAGGAAGCGATCTCCACGGGAGGCCACGCGGTCGCGGGCCTCGACGAGGTGCTGGCGATGCTCGATCGCGACCGCGTGGAGACTCTGCTGATCGCCGCGGGCGCGCAGCTGAGCGCGGGTCGCTGTCCGCGCTGCGGCGCGCTGTTCGCGGACCCCGCGGGCACCTGCCGCCATGATGGGAGCGAGCTCGAGGCGGTCGATGCGATCGAGCACGCGGTGGAGGCGGCGGGGGCGCGCTCGGCCGAGGTGGTGGTGATCACCCACGATCCGGGGGCCCTGGCCGAGCGCGGGTCGATCGCCGCGCTGCTGCGCTTCTGAGGCCGGCCGCCGTGGAGGGCACAGCTGACACTGAGGCTCGGGGGTTGAGCATGTTCGCCGATCGTGCAGAGGCGGGCAGGTCGCTCGGCCAGCTGATCGTGGAGCTGGGCGGCCGCGCCGCCGGCGGCCCGCTGAGCGCGGCGGCTCTGGCCGCGGCGCCGCCGGTAATCCTCGGGCTCCCGCGCGGCGGAGTCCCTGTCGCCTACGAGGTGGCGCGCGCGCTGCGGGCGCCGCTGGACGTGCTGGTGGCGCGCAAGATCGGCGCCCCGGGCAACCCGGAGCTCGGCATCGGCGCGATCGCCGAGGGCGGCGTGCGAGTGCTGAACGGCGAGATCATGCGCAGCCTGCTCATCAGCCAGGAGGAGCTGGAGCACGGCACGGCACGGGCCGAGCGGGAGCTCGCCGAACGCGCCTCCCTCTACCGGACGCAGCGGCCTCGCATCCCGCTCACGGGCAGGACGGCGATCATCGTCGACGACGGGCTGGCCACCGGCGCAACGGCGCGAGCCGCGATCGGCGGGGCGAGAGCGCTGGGTGCCGCCGCCGTGGTCCTCGCCGTGCCCGTCGGCGCCGCGGCCACCGTGCAAGCGCTGGGCGAGCAGGCGGACCAGGTGATCTGCCTCACGCAACCGGAGCCGATGTGGGCGATCGGGATGTGGTACGAGGACTTCAGCCAGATCCCCGACGAGCATGTGCAGGCTCTGCTCACACGCTCTGAGGCGCTCAGTCGCGACCCGCCCGCCGGTGATGGTGATGGCGGTGGTGGCGGCGGCGGTGGCGGTGGCAAACCGAGCCTGGACGATCCGATCGGCGGCGCGGATGACCCTCCGTCGGCAAGCGAGGTGGAGATCCCAATCGAGCATGGCGTCGCGACCAGGGGCGACCTGCTGCGTCCCGACTCCCCCTGCTGCCTGGTCCTGTTCGCACACGGCAGCGGCAGCAGCCGTCGCAGCCCGCGTAACCGGCAGGTGGCAGGTGCCCTGGCCGCGCGGGGGATCGCGACGCTCCTCTTCGACCTGCTCACGCCGGAGGAGGAGATGCAGCGGGCGAGCATCTTCGACATCGCGTTGCTCGCCTCGCGGCTGATCGACGCCACTCGCTGGGCGCGTGCCCAGCCGCAGCTCGACCGGCTGCCGATCGCCTACTTCGGGGCGAGCACCGGCGGCGCCGCCGCCCTGTGGGCCGCGGCCGAGCTCGGCGGACAGATCGGCGCGGTCGTCTCGCGCGGCGGACGGCCTGACCTGGCATACGAGCGTCTGGACTCGGTGCGCTGCCCGGTGCTGCTGATCGTCGGCGGCGAGGACTCGGTCGTGCTCGATCTCAACCGGCAGGCACTCGCGGCGCTGCGCAACTGCGAGGCCAGCCTTCAGATCGTGCCCGGGGCAACCCATCTCTTCGAGGAGCCGGGAACGCTGGACGAGGTGGCGCGCGTGGCGGCGACCTGGTTCGCCGGTCACCTTGCCGGGGTGGCCGAGACCGTCGAAGACGCTGGTCAGTAGGCGTGCGCCCGGTCTGAGCGTGCCCGACAGGCGTGCGCCCGGTCT
Source organism: Solirubrobacterales bacterium (assembly GCA_027314825.1). Classification (GTDB taxonomy): domain Bacteria; phylum Actinomycetota; class Thermoleophilia; order Solirubrobacterales; family Solirubrobacteraceae; genus Palsa-744. The sequence goes on along the minus strand of DAHVAB010000054.1, from coordinate 2,359 downwards.
ACGTGTGCCCCGTATACGTGCGCCCAGTGTCACGGCAGTCACCGCCTGCGCCCCTGCGCGAAGCTGGTGACGGCCGGGGCGACGGGCTGGAAGTCCGTGGAGCCCGCCGGCAGCGCCTCCAGCTCGGCCGCGAGCAGGTTGATCGCGCCGCCGCCGTCGGCGTGGCGCTCCAGGCGGCCTGAGGCGATCAGCAGCGGCTCCCCCCTGACGAGCGCCCGCCTGCGCTCGTAGAGGGGCGGCGGAACGATCAGGTTGACGGTGCCCTCCTCGTCTTCGAGCAGCAGGAACGTCACCCCGTTCGCCGTCCCCGGACGCTGCCTTGCGATCACCAGCCCCGCGACCTTCACCCGTTCGCCGTGGCGGACATCTGAGAGCTGCGCGGAGGAGACCGCTCCCGCACCGGCGAGGCGCTCTCTGAGCAGTGACAGCGGATGCCTTGCGATCGACACGTTGGTGCTCTCGTAGTCAGCGATCATCGCCTCCCACTCTGAGAGGGCCTGCAGCGACGGCGGGCTCGAGAGGTCCAGGTCGAGCGCGAGCTGGATCGCCCCCCGCCCGCGGGGCGCGCCGTCGAGCCGGGGCGCGCCGTCGAGCCGGTGTGCGGGAGATGCGACGCCCAGCTGCCAGAGCGCGATCCTCCGCGCCCTTGGACCGCCGCCGGCGAGCTCGTCGCAGGCGCCCGCCCAGGCCAGCAGCGAGAGCGCGTTCCTGCCCACCCCCGCCCTGCCCGCGAGATCCTGCAGGCTTGCGAATGGGCCGTCGGCCTGCCGCGAGCGCAGCAGCGTCTCAGCGTCCTCGGCGCTGAGTCCCTTCACGTATCCGAGCCCGACGCGGATCGCCCCGTCGGCATCGATCGCGCACTCCAGCTCGCTCTGCCCCACATCCGGCGGCAGCACTCTTATGCCGCGCCGCTGCGCCTCGTGGATGAGGCTGTCGGGGGCGTAGAAGCCCATCGGCTGCTCGTTCATGAGCGCGCAGAGGAACTCGACGGGATGGTGGACCCGCAGCCAGCTCGACTGGTAGGCGAGCAGCCCGAAGGCGGCGCCGTGCGCCTTCGGGAAGCCGAAGCCCGCGAAGCCCGCGACCATCCTCCACACCTGCTCCGCGATCGCGCTGTCGATGTCTGGATGGGTGTCGATCGCGCCGCTGACGAACTCCATGTGATGGCGCTCCATCGCCTCCTGCGAACGCCTGCGGCTCATCGCCCTGCGCAGGCTCTCCGCTCTGCCCGGCGCGAATCCGGCGAAGGCCTGGGCGACTTCGATCACCTGGTCCTGGAAGACGATCGTCCCGAGCGTCTGCTCCAGCGGTCCTCTGAGGGATGGGTGAAGGTAGGGCACCTCGTAGCCGGGTTCGGCGAGCTGCCTGCGGCGGCGCTCGATGTATGGGTTCACGGCACCGCCGACGATCGGCCCGGGCCGCACGATCGCGACCTGGACGGCGAGGTCTGCGAGCGTCTGCGGCCGCGTCCTGCGCAGCGACCCCATCTGGGCGCGGCTCTCGATCTGGAAGACCCCCGTCGTCTCCGCCTCCTGGATGCACCTGAACGTCTCCCGATCGTCGAAGGGGATCCTGCTGAGGTCGACCATCTCGCCGGTGCGCCTGGCGATCAGCTGCACGCAGCGCTCTACCGCGGAGAGCATCCCCAGGCCGAGCAGGTCGATCTTCAGGAAGCCAGCGTCAGAGCAGGAGTCCTTGTCCCACTGAGCTATCTGGCGGCCCTCCATCGCCGCGGGCACGACCGGGCAGCAGTCGATCAGCGGCTTGGTCGCGACGATCATCCCGCCGGAGTGCTGGGAGAGGTGCCGCGGCAGCCCCCTCGCCTCCCTCGCAAGACGCGCAAGCCACATCCATCGCCCCGCGGCGAGCCGCTCGGGGCCGAGCGCCTCCGCGATCGCCTCCGCGACCGCGTCGCCCCCGCCCCACCCCTCCGCGCTGCGCGCGACCCGCTCGATCTCCCCCGGCGGCAGCCCGAGCGCCTTGCCCAGCTCCCTGATCGCTCCCCTGGCCCTGAAGGTGGGAAATGCCGCCACCAGCGCGGAGCGCTCATGGCCGTAGCGCCCGTGGACGCGGCGGATCAGCACCTCGCGGATGTCGCGGGGGAAGTCGATGTCGATGTCCGGGAGCGTCGTCAGCTCCGGGTTGAGGAAGCGCCCCATCGCGAGGCCGCCGGCGAGCGGGTCGATGTGCGAGAGGCCCGTCAGGTAGCAGACGATCGAGGAGACCGACGAGCCCCTGCCCCTCCCGGGCGACAGCAGCGCTCGCGCGCCATCGCCGCCGCGCACCTGTGCCGCCGCCTCGGTCGCGAGCTCGAAGATCTCGTGGTGGAGCAGGAAGAAGCCGGAGAGCCCGAGCTTGT
>DAHVAB010000053.1 GCA_027314825.1 Solirubrobacterales bacterium | reverse complement strand
TCTCAAGCGTGAGATCTTCGAGCGGCTCTGCGAGGTCGTCTCCGCGGAGTGCGTCCTTGCCACCAACACCTCATCGCTTCCGGTCACCGGCGTGGCGGCCGCGGCCAGCCATCCCGAGCGGGTGGTCGGCATGCACTTCTTCAACCCGGCACCACTCATGCGCCTGGTCGAGGTGATCGCCGGGGTGCGCTCCGGCGAGCGCGCGCTCGCCGTGGCCAGCGCCGCCGGGGAGGCGATGGGTAAGACGGTGATCCGTGCCAGCGACGGCCCGGGCTTCCTGGTCAACCGCTGCAACCGGCCGTTCGGCCTGGAGGCGCTGCGGATGCTCTCTGAGCAGATCTCCGACATCGAGACGATCGACCGGATCTGCCGCCTCGCGGGCGGCTTCCGGATGGGGCCCTTCGAGCTGAGCGACCTCGTCGGAGTCGACGTCGGCTTCGAGGTCTCCCTCAGCTTCCACGAGCTCAGCTACGGCGAGCCGCGCTGGCGGCCCTCTCCTCTGCAGGCCCGGCAGGTCGCCGCCGGACTTCACGGTCGCAAGAGCGGGCGCGGCTGGTACCCCTACCCCGAGGGCGCCCCGGCCCGAGCGGCCGACCCGGAGCCGCCGGCGGCCGCGGCTCCGGCGCAGGGCGAGGGGGTCGTCGTGATCACAGGCGATGGGTCGCTGGCCGGACAGCTGCGCCAGGCCACCGCGGATGCCGGCTACGAGGTCCGGGACGCGGAGCGGCAGGACGGCGGCGGCGGCGAGCCGCCGGCGCTGATCGTGCGCTGCGAGCTGCGCGGAGCGGGAGCGGCGGGCGCTCGGCGCGAGCGAGGTGCAGGCGAGCCTCCGGCGGCGATCGATGGCGACGCCGCTCACGGCGGGCGGCCCCACGGCGCGCCCGAGCTGATCCTCTGTGCTGCCGGCTCGCTGGCGGCGCTGGACGCGGGCGGCGGCGCGGCCGGCTTCCACGTAGTCGGCCCGCTGGAGGAGTGCCGGCTGGTGGAGCTGACCCGCACCGGGCGGACCTCGCCGATCGCGGCCGAGCGTGCCGAGCGCTTCTTCGCCACGCTCGGGCTGCACATCGCCTGGGTCGGCGACGCCCCCGGCCTGGTGCTCGGGCGGATCGTCTGCCAGCTTGTCAACGAGTGTGCCTTCGCACTCGGCGAAAGGGTCGGCACGGCGCAGGACATCGACCGGGGCATGGTCCTCGGCCTCAACCACCCGCGCGGGCCGCTGGCCTGGGCCGACCAGATCGGCCTCGATCACGTGCTGGCCGTTCTCGACGCTCTCAGCGACCACTACCGCGAGGAGCGCTACCGGGCGGCGCCGCTGCTGCGGCGGCTGGTGCTCGAAGGCCGGCTGGGCCGGGCGAGCGGCGCGGGCTTCTTCGAGTACTGACACACGCAGGCCCGGGCGCGCAGGCATCGGCCGGCTCGGGCAGGACCGGAAGGACGGCCGAGGATCGCCGGATCGCAGGCTCAGGCCGCCTCGCCGGCCCCCGTGGCGAGCCACTGGGTCTCGGCCAGATCCCCTTCGCTCATGCCCTCCGGCGGGGGCACGCCCGGCGTGTCGCGCAGGTACCACTCCGCATCGAGCGCCGCCTGGCAGCCGGAGCCGGCGGCGGTGATCGCCTGGCGGTAGGTGTGATCCACCAGGTCGCCGGCGGCAAAGACCCCGGGCCGGTTGGTCCTGGTCGAGCGGCCCTCGACCGCGACGTACCCGTTCTCGTCGACATCCACCTGCCCGGAGACGATCTGCGACTGCGGCTCGTGACCGATCGCGATGAAGGCTCCGGAGATCTCCAGCTCCCGCTCCTGGCCGCTCTGCGCGTGGCTGAGCACCGCTCGCTGCAGCGCGCCGCCACCGTCGCCGTCGCCGGCCCGCAGCTCCTTGACCGTGTACGGGGTGAGCAGCTCGATGTTCTCGCGGGCCTTCGCGCGCTCGAACATGATCGGGGAGGCCCTGAACTCGTCGCGGCGATGCACGATCGTCACGTGCCGGGCGAACTTGGAGAGGAAGATCGCCTCCTCCATCGCCGAGTCCCCGCCGCCGACGATCAGCGTCGTGGCATCCCTGAAGAACGCGGCGTCGCAGGTCGCGCAGTAGCTGACCCCGCGCCCGCCGAGCTCCTCCTCGCCGGGCACGCCGAGCCGCTTGTGCTCCGCGCCCATCGCCAGTATCACCGCGCGGGCGCGGTGCTCCTCATCGCCGACCCAGACCCTGTGAACGCCACCGGGCTGATCGTCCAGCTGCACCCGCTCGGCCTGGTCGGTGACCAGGCGCGCGCCGAACCGCTGCGCCTGGTCGCGGAAGCGCTGCATCATCTCCGGGCCCATCATTCCCTCCGGGAAGCCCGGGTAGTTCTCGACCTCGGTCGTCTGCTGCAGCAGGCCGCCCCACGCGAACCCCTCTACGACCAGGGGGCTGAGGTTGGCCCTGGCTGTGTACAGCGCGGCCGTGTAGCCGGCGGGACCGCTGCCGATGATGATCACATTCTCGACGTCGCTCATCGCACCTCGTCCTTCGAGACTCGCTTTACTTTTTATAGTACCACCGGGGTCCGCTCCCCGGCTCTCGCCGCGGCCGGCTCCGAGCGCCACCGGGCGACCGTGCGCCGCAGCTGCAGGTAGGCGATCGCCCCGGGCGCAGTCGGCAGCCAGAAGGCGATCGCACGGTAGCTGAGCACAGCCAGCACGGAGAGGTCGAATTCGACCCCGAAGATGGCGAGCACGCCGATCATCGCGCCCTCCACGCCGCCGAGCCCGCCCGGCAGCGGCAGCAGGTTGCCGAGCATCCCGACGAAGTAGGCCATCAGGATCACGGTGAACGGCGGCGCATGTCCGAACGCCTCGAAGCAGGCCCACAGAACGCACGCGTCGAAGCCCCACCAGGCTGGCGCGCCGATGAGGCCCGCCTCGCGCGCGCGGATCAGCTCGAATCCGCCGCGCACGCCTCCCGCCAGCAGCGCAGGGGCCGCGGCGGCGCGCGAGAGCGCCCGTGCCAGGCGGCCGGTGGCGGTCGCGCCGGCGAAGCGCGCCAGCCGCCGCTCGATGTCGCCCGGCACGAGCGCCACGCCCGCGCCGATCGCGAGCAGGATCGCCGCGGCGATAGCCGGCACGATCGTGATCGCGAACGATCCGCCGCCCGGCAGCAGGCCGAGTCCGAGGCCGAGGCCGTCGAGCAGCACCACGGCCGGGTAGATCACGTACAGCAGCGCCATGAACGTCACCATTCGGCTGGCCACGTGTCGCGGCGCGAGCCCGGAGCGGCGCAGGGCCCAGACGGTGAGCGCGACCCCGCCAGCACCGGCGGCGGCGAACAGGCGGGTGGCGGCCAGTCCGGCCATCGTGATCTGGTAGCTCTCCCGCCATCCGATCGGCCCACGCTCGCGCATGAACACGGCGCGGAACAGGACCACATATCCACCGAAGGAGGCGACCTCCAGCACGATCGCCACGGCGATCCACCACGTATCGCCCTCGCCGATGTGCCTGACCGTGGCAGTGACGCCGGAGATCTGCGGCAGCACGAAGTAGAGGAAGGCGACCCCGGAGAGGATGAAGACGGCGAAGGCGAGCGCCTGATTCCTGCTCACCCGCAGGCGCGGCATCTCCTCGTGCGCCGGCGCCTCGCGTGCCTCGCGCCGCGGCTCCTCGCGTGGCGATGCGTCGCGCGGCGGCTGCTCATGTGCCGCCGCGTCATGCGGCGGTGGCCCGTACGTCGGTGCCCGGCCGCCGCTCACGGCCTTTGCGCCCCCGGCGGGTTCGACCTGGCCTCCAGGGCAGCGATCACGTCCCCGACCCGACCCAAGCGCGGGCCGACATGTGGTCCGAGGCGCCGCACCGCGACCGTCAGCGCCGCGCCGGCCGCCAGATCGACCGCGTAGTGCTCGCCGAGGTAGATGAGCGCGAAGCCGAGCGTCACCGTGTAGCTCCAGCCGACGAAGCCGGCCAGACGGCCGGTCTCGGCCAGCAGCAGCGCCGCCATCAGCGAGGTGGCGAAGTGCAACGAGGGCATCGCCGCGACCGGGTTGCCGCCGAGCACGCTGTAGAGCGGCCCCCAACCGTCTTTCCAGAAGAACTCGCCGTACTCGACCATCATTCGCCGCACGGCGACGTCACCGCCCACCTCCCTGCGGCCGGCGACCGATGCCGCGTACCAGGGCGGCGCGGTCGGCACCAGCCAGTAGACGCAGGCGCCCAGATCGAAGACCGCGTAGGTCATCACGGCCGCCCTCGCGAAGCGCTGAGGGTGCCTCCACAGGATGAACGCGAGCGCTGTGTGCGGGACGGTGAACCAGAACCAGTGCACCCACACCAGCACGCGGTCCAGGCGCCGCCACCGGCCCGGCGAGGCGAGCGCGCGCTGCAGGCGCGCCGTCGGCAGCCTGCCGAGGCCGATCACCCTGTCGATCGCGATCGGATAGTCGATATGGACCCGCCGCCGCTCGGCGGCCTGCTCGTCGTTGGGAGCCTTGTACGCCGCCACGTAGGCCCACATCTGCAGGGCGCAGACCGCGACGTCCCGCTTTCGCGAGCGCGGCAGCGCGACGCTCATCCCGAGCGGGGCTCCGACCGCGATCGTCTGCGTCACGGCGGGCGCCAGCTTCAGGCGCCTGCGCACCAACGGGGCGGCCACGCCGGCCGCCACGACCGCCCACGCGGTCGCTTTGATGGCCCTGCTCGACAGCCCCACGGGGCGGGCAGTATATGGGCCGCGCCGGCTGCCACTTCTGCCGCGAGCGCTCAGAGGCCGCTGTCGCGGGCGAGCGGGACGGCACCGGCATGCCGGGGACGCGCCGCGCGCGCGCGGCGCGCCGCCGCCACGAAGGCGCCGATCACCGGGCTGGCCGGGTCGGCCTCCGGGTGCCACTGCACGCCCAGCGCGAACCGTGCGCCCGGCCGCTCCAGCGCCTCGGGGAGCCCGTCCATCGTGGCGGTGGCCGTGACGAGCAGCCCGTCGCCGATCTCCTCAACCCCCTGGTGGTGGTGGGAGCTGACCGTGTGCAGGGTCTCCCCGGCCGCCTCGGCGGCCAGCGAGCCCTCGGTGATGGACACCTCGTGCTCGGAGCCCTCGAAGGTGCCCGCCCGGCGCAGATGCTCGTGATGGCCGAGCCGCTGCGGCAGATCCTGCACGAGCGTGCCGCCGAGGGCCACGTTCATCACCTGCATCCCGCGGCAGATCCCGAGCAGCGGCAGCTCAGCCGCGATCGCGCCTCTGACCAGCGTCATCTCGAAGGCGTCGCGCTCAGGCACGGTGCCCACCGTCAGCGGATGCGGCGGCCTCCCGTAGGTGGCCGGGTCGATGTCGGCGCCGCCGGCGAGCATCAGCCCGTCCAGGAGGCCGATCAGCTGCGCCGGATCATCGCTCACCACCCGGTCCGGCGGCAGCATCACCGCCAGGCCGCCGGCTCGCTGCACGGCATCCAGGTAGGAGCGCGGCAGCAGCGCGGCCGGCTGCTCCCACATCGCCCAGCAGGCGCTCTCCAGCGCCGTGCACACGCCTATCAGCGGCCTGTCCGCGTTCACGGTCTCGGTCGTGGGGTCATCGCGTCGTGCCATCGCGCACACATTAGGATCTATCTCGAGCGCCCGCCCGGATCAGGATCGGACGGGCGAACCCCGACCGGCCACCCGAGCGGTGCGACCGGCCGCATGAGCGGAGGAGCGCGATGGAGAAGAGCGAAACGGGCCTCGCAGGCCGGTTGGAGTGCGTCCGAGCGACCGTGTCGGAGAGTGGCGCCGCGACCATCGAGCTGAACCGGCCGCAGCGTTTGAACGCATGGAACCCGCAGATGGCCCGCGAGCTGATGCAGGCGATCGAGGCGGCCGGCGAGGATGAGACCGTGCGCTCGGTGGTGCTGACCGGCGCCGGACGCGCCTTCTCGGCCGGCGCCGACCTGAGCGACGGCGGAGCAGGCGAGATCGGGCCGGATGGGCGGCCGGACCTCTACGGCAGGCTGACAGGCGACTACAACCCGCTGATCCTCGCGGTGCGGAGGATCGGCAAGCCGGTGATCGCCGCCGTCGACGGGGCCGCCGCGGGGATCGGCTGCTCGCTCGCGCTGGCCTGCGACCTGGTGATCGCCTCTTCTCGCGCCTACTTCCTGCTCGCCTTCGCCAACATCGGCCTCGTCCCGGACGGGGGCTGCTCGATGCTGCTGCCGCGCCGGATCGGTGCCGCCCGGGCCACCGAGCTGGCCATGCTCGGCGAGCGCCTGCCGGCGGCCATCGCACTGGAATGGGGGCTCATCAACCGGGTGGTCGAGAACGAGCGCCTGCGCGAGGAGGCGACCGCGCTCGCCGAGCGGCTGGCGGCGGGTCCGACGCGCGCCTACGCGGGCATCAAGCGGCAGCTGAACGGCTCGCTCTATGCCGGGCTGGAGGAGCAGCTGGAGCTGGAGGCGCAGATCCAGCAGGAGATGGCTCGCACCGAGGACTTCCTCGAGGGCGTCGGCGCGTTCATCGAGAAGCGGCCGGCCCACTTCACCGGCCGCTGACCGGCGAGCTGGGCCAGACATCACGATCGGTGATCCGGCCGGCGAGACGACCGGCCCGGCCCGCTTCACCGGCCGCCGGCAGGCGGGCTGCGCTCGCCGGGGCGACCGTAAATCCAACCGGCGAGACGACCGGGCGCACGCGGCGATGAAGCGCTCCGCGCCGCGCGTGAATAGAATCCCCGTCGCCTTGGCCACGCACGACCAACAGAGCTCTCGCAACGCAGCCCGCGGGCGGCGGGCCGACCGCAGCCGCAGGCGCCGCATGGCGCTCATCGCCTCCCCCGCCGCGCTGGCCGTCGCCATCCTGCTCGCGTTCGCTCCCAGCGCATTCGGCTTCTTCACCCCGCAGTCGGGCGGCTCGCCGAACGCCGACTCGATCGACACCCTCTACAAGATCGTCCTCTACATCGCGCTGTTCGTATTCGTCGTCGTGGAGGGCGCTCTCGGCTACGCGCTCTACAAGTTCAGGGCGCGCCGCGGCCGGGTCGCCAAGCAGACCCACGGCAACACGCGCCTGGAGATCGCCTGGACCGGCGCGGCCGTCGCGATCGTCGTCGTGCTCGCGGTGATCACCTTCATCAAGCTCGGCAGCATCATCAACCCCGTGAACTCCGACCCGAGCGGCGCCAAGCTCGTCGGCCAGACGGGCGTCTTCTTCGCCAGCGCCGAAAAGCGGCTCCCGCCCGACCACAAAGCGCTGGAAATCGAAGTCATCGGCAAACAGTTCGTCTGGCAGTACGTCTACCCGGGCGCCATCAACAAGGACGGGCTGGGCGCTCCCTACACCTACGAGCAGATGGTCGTCCCCACCCACACGACCGTGCTGCTGAAGGCCATCTCAGAGGACGTGGTGCACTCCTGGTGGATCCCCGAACTCGGCGGCAAGATCCAGGTGATCCCGGGGCGACCCAACTACACCTGGTTCAAGATCGACAAGCCCGGCATCTATCGCGGCCAGTGCGCGAACATCTGCGGGCGCGGACACGCGCGGATGATCGCCTCGGTGAGAGCGATCCCGCCGGCCCAGTTTGAAGCGTGGCTCGCGCGGCAGAAGCGATGGCTCGCAGAAGCGAACGCCGAAGCCGCGAAGATGCGCGCCAACCTCGAATCCAAGAAGGGCCCCGCCTCCGTGCTGAACCCTTGACACGGCGCCGCTTGACACCACAGAGGGGCAGCCTCACAGCGCAGGGCGCACGGCCCGGCCGCCTTCACCAGCCAGACAAGCCGTAACAGACGACGCAGACCAGGAGATCAGCCCCAAAAGACCATGGCCACCTACGCAGCCCCCATCCCCCAGGTATCGGCCCACAAGGTCGACCGCGAGCAGCGCGGCTTCATCAGCTGGCTGACCACCACCGACCACAAGAAGATCGGGATCATGTACATGGTCACGACCTTCATCTTCTTCATCATGGGCGGCACCGAGGCCCTGATGATGCGGCTGCAGCTCGGGGAGCCGGAAAACACGCTGATCGCGCCGCGCGTCTACAACGAGCTGTTCACGATGCACGGCACGACGATGATCTTCCTGTTCGTCGTGCCGATGATGGCGGGCCTGGCCAACTACTTCCTGCCGCTGATGATCGGCGCGCGCGACATGGCCTTCCCGCGACTGAACGCGCTCTCCTACTGGCTGCTGCTCGCCGGCGGGCTGGTCTTCTACGCGTCGATCTTCTGGGGTCCGCCGGAAGCCGGCTGGGTCAGCTATCCGCCGCTCTCGGAAATCGCCTTCTCGCCGAGCGGCGGCCAGGACGCGTGGATCTTCCTGATCCACCTCACAGGCATCTCCTCGATCCTCGGCGCGATGAACTTCTACGCGACGATCGCGAACATGCGCTGCCGCGGGATGAGCTGGGGCCGGCTGCCACTGTTCGTATGGACGATCCTCGTCTACTCGGTGCTGATCATCTTCGCGATGCCGGTGATAGCGGGCGCCGTGACGATGCTGCTCACCGACAGGCACTTCGGCACCCATTTCTTCGATCCGGCGATGGGCGGATCGGCGCTGTTGTGGCAGAACCTGTTCTGGTTCTTCGGCCACCCAGAGGTCTACATCATGGTCCTGCCCGGATTCGGGATCGTCTCGGAGATCCTGCCGGTCTTCGCCAAAAAGCCGATCTTCGGCTACAAGGCGATCGCCGCCTCCAGCGTGGCGATCGCGTTCCTCGGCTTCCTGGTCTGGGCTCACCACATGTTCACGACGCCCACCCCGATCGTCGTCCTGATCTTCGTGATGCTGAGCTCGTTCCTGATCGCGGTGCCGACGGGTGTCAAGATCTTCAACTGGATCGGCACGCTCTGGGAGGGCTCGATCGAGTTCAAGACGCCGCTGCTCTTCTCCGCCGGCTTCATCGCGCTCTTCCTGATCGGCGGCATCTCCGGCGTCTTCCTCGCCGTCTTCCCCGTCGACTGGCAGCTCAACGAAAGCTACTTCGTGGTCGCCCACATCCACTTCGTGCTGATGGGCGGCGCGGTGTTCACGATCTTCGCGGCGATCTACTACTGGTTCCCGAAGATCACGGGCCGGATGCTGAACGAAACGCTCGGGAAGGCAAGCTTCTGGGTGATGTTCTGGGGCTTCCTGGCAACCTTCCTGATTCAGCACGTGATCGGGCTCGACGGGATGCCGCGGCGCGTCTACGAGTACGCGAACGTCGGCAACCTCGGGCTCTACAACCTGATCTCCACGGTCGGCGCCTTCATCCTCGGATTCGGAATCCTGCTGACGATCATCAACGTCGCGCGCAGCGTCAAGCATGGCGCGATCGCGGGCCCCGACCCCTGGAAAGCGAACACGCTCGAGTGGTTCACCACCTCCCCGCCGCCGGTCAACAACTTCGACGTGATCCCGCGGGTGCGCTCCGCCGAACCGCTGAAGGACTACAGGCTCGAAATCGAAAAGGCGACCGCGCCACGCGTGCCGGTGCCCGCCGGCAGCGGCGCGGACAGCGAGTCCGGCCACCTCGGCGCGTAGGCGGCTGATGGCCGCCCCGGCGCTCACCGCACCGGCCGCCGGCGCGGCCCCGCGTGCCAGACAGATCCTCCGCGACTACCTGGAGCTGACCAAGCCCAAGGTCCAGACGCTGCTGCTGCTCACGACGATCGCCACCATGTACGTGGCCGGCGATCCCTCCCCGCTGCTGGTCGCGCTCACCTGCCTCGGCGGCTACCTCTCCGCCGGCGGCGCAGGCGCCGTCAACCATTGGTTCGACCGCGACATCGACATCAAGATGTCCCGCACCGCGAGCCGGCCGATCCCCGCCGGGCGCGTCGCGCCAGCCGCAGCACTGCTGTTCGGCTGCACGCTGGCCGGGCTCTCCTTCCTGGAGCTCTCGCTGGCCGTCAACGTCCTGGCCGCCAGCCTCTCCTTCGCCGGCTTCATCGGCTACGTCTTCATCTACACCGTCTGGCTGAAGCGGCGCACCCCTCAGAACATCGTGATCGGCGGCGCCGCCGGCGCGATCCCGCCGCTGGTCGGCTGGGCCGCCGTGCGGGGCTCCCTCGGCGGCACCGCGGTCCTCCTATTCTTCATCGTCTTCTTCTGGACGCCACCGCACTTCTGGGCGCTCTCGCTGCTGATGAAGGACGAGTACGCGAAGGTGTCGGTGCCGATGCTCCCCGTCGTCCGCGGCGAGCATGAGACGCGGCGGCAGATCCTGCTCTACTCGGTGCTGCTCTACGCCGTCACCCAGCTGCCGTTCTGCGCCGGCGGCTTCGGCCTCATCTACCTCGCCGCATCGGTCCTGCTCGGGCTCGGCTTCATCTGGGGCGCCGTGCGCCTCTACAGGGGTGCTGAGCGCCGCCAGGCGCTGCAGCTCTACCTCTACTCCCTGCTCTACCTGGCGCTGCTGTTCGGTGCCATGGTGCTCGACGCGAAGCTCTGAGAAACCATATAATCCGCTCCGCGACGGCCATGGATAGACGACTCGCACAGAAGAACATTCGCACCGGCCTGATCGTCTCGGCGATCTGCATGGTCATGTTCGGACTCTCCTTCGTCGTTGCCGCGATCTACATCTCATGAGCGTGGTCGACCCAGAGGTTCCGCCCACCGGCGATGAGGTCCACATCCCCGGGCCGAGCATCCTGCCGCTGCTCACGGCGGTCGGCCTCACCCTGCTGCTGGTCGGCGTCACCACCTACATCGAGCTGACCGCGGGCGGCATCGTCATCACGCTCGTCTGCGTGCTGCTCTGGATTCGCGACACGCGTCGCGAAACGGACGAACTGCCGCTCGACCACCACTAAGTCGGGTCCGGGCCGGGCCCGGCCGGGCCGCCTT
>DAHVAB010000052.1 GCA_027314825.1 Solirubrobacterales bacterium | reverse complement strand
GCTGCAACCCGAGGAGCTCTTGATCGTCAGTTTCGCGCCGGTCTGGTAGAGGAACTTCGAGGAGACCACGAACTTCTTGTTCGTGCACTTGCCCGCTGTGACAAACGCGTTCTTGTTCTTGCCGATCGCTTTCACCTGCAGCGCGAGCTGAGTGATCACGATGTTCAGGCCTCCGGCCGTGATCTTCGGCACGGACGCGGTCAGCGTGTTCGCTTTCACCTTGGCGCGAATGACGAGCGTCTGGCCGGACGGGCCGCTCGGCGCCAGCAGCAGGCGCACCACTTCGTTCGCGCTCGCATACGCGGTCACCTTCTCGGGGATCTGCGGGAACACCGGCGCGCCGTTCGCGGTCGCGCTGCCTCGGCCGATCAGGCTTCCGGAGGGACACGCCGCCCCGCCGGTCGCCTTGACTTCCGTGTCGGTCGCGCCGCACTGCTTCATCGCTTTGCTCCTGAAGTTGAAGCGCGTCTGCTGCGGGAAGACGACCGTCAGCGTCTTCAGGCCCTGGGGCTGGCCGTTCGGCGCGCCTGGATCCGATGAGGAGAGAGACGCGTTGAACCCCGTCGAGGCGCCTTGCTTTTTCGCAGTCAACGTTATTTTCGCCTGCTGTTTGAACTGAGCACTGGCGTATGCGACGCCGCCGGCGGCGAGCGCGAGTATCAACGCCGACGCCACCATGACCTGAAGCCTTCTCATCAATGCACCTCTTTCTCGTGGCCCCGCCTGCGGAGGACCCGGTGGACCAGGCTGACGGTAGGCTCCGCACCCGCCGCCGCCATCGTGGCGGCCTGCCCATTGCCCCTCGGGGCGCTTCCGCCGCCGCCTCCGTAGTTGCGCGCACCCGGCCACCAGCCGCGCGCGCCGAGAAGGGCGAGCATCGCAGGGATCATGAGCGGCCGCACGATCAGCACCGCGAGCGCGACCGCCAGCGCCACGCCGACGGCGAGCTGGCGAACGCTCGAGAGATCGGCGCTCGCGAACGGGATCAGCACGGCGAGCATCACGATCCCGGCGGCGAGCGATGCCGGCCCGCCGGCGGCCAGCACGCTGCGCTGCGCCGCATCGCCAGCCACACCGCCGGCGAGCTGCCTGCGCAGCGCCGGCAGCGGCCCGACCAGGAAGACGAGCACGGTGCCGAAGGCGATCGTGAACACTCCGATCACGGCGATCGGGTCGAGGTGCCCCGGCCCGCCGAGCGGCGGCGAGCCTCCGCCGAACAGCAGCGTCATCAGGCCGAAGGTGGCCGCGCTGTCGAGCAGCCCGAGCAGCGTGACCGCGACCGCGACCGCGGGCGCGCGCAGCGCGAGGCCGACGAGCAGCGCGATCGCGACGGCGACACCCAGGATCACCCAGCCTATGCTCGAACGCACGGCGTCCGTCAGATCGGCAAGATTGGCGGCGGGGCCGCCGAGAGCGCTGCTCAGATGGTTGGCCTTCGCGAACCGCTGGGTCTGCGCGGCGAGCCGCCGCCCGAGCTGCAGGGTCGCGGCATCTTCGGAGGGGTGCTTGGAGATAACCGCGATCTGGCCGGCATTGCCGCCACCCTGCACATTGACCGTGAAGCTCGCCGCGTTGCTCGCCTGCGGCGGCGCGCCTTCCACGGCGGCGAGCACGAAGTACCCGGACTTGAAGAGGTCGGGCGAGTCGCGCTGCAGCTCTTCCAGATCCTTCGGCGATGGAAGCTGGCCGGCGAACCTGGCGACCCCGGACTGCAGCAGCCCGAGCCCGGCGACCAGTTCGCCGACCGGCGCCACGCCGCCGCTCAGGCCTTCCTGCAGTTCACCGGTGCCGCCGGTCAGCAGCCCGAGCCCGGCCTCCAGTTCACCGGCCCCATCCCTCAGCTGGGTCAGGCCCGCGGTCAGCTGCCCACCGCCGCTCGCGAGCTTGCCGATCCCGGCCGCGAGCGCGACGTTTCCCTGTCTGAGCTTCGCCAATCCGTCCTGCAGCTGCTTGGCGCCGCTCTGAAGCTTCGCCAGCACGGCATCGAGGAACGACATGCGAGTGGCGAGGCTTGCGGCGGCGGACGCCGCTTCATGGGCTCCCGGGGCCGCGGCGCTCAACGCTGAGCTGACCCCACCGGCTGCAGCGACAGCGCTCTTCACGGCAGCGAGCGCTTCCGCATAGTGCGGGTCGCTCCTGCCGACGCCCATCGCTTCCAGCGCGGCGAGCGCGTCGCCGGCGTCGCCGCTGGCCCCCTGCGCCTGCTGCTGGGCGCCGTCGATCGCCCTGCTCGTCTGCGCGGTGAGGCTTTCCAGCTGCTTGGCGGAGGGCAGGCCGGCCGCGACCGCGGCACGCACGGAGCTCGTGCCATCCGCCAGGTCGACCGCGCCGGCGAGCGCCTGCGTCGCGCCATCCTTCAGCTGCCTGGCGCCCGCGAGCGCCGTGCCGAGACCGCCCTGAAGCGTCGCGGAGCCGGTCCGTGCCGTGCTCAGGCCAGAGTGCAGCCTGCCGGCGCCCGACTTCGCACTGGCCGACCCGTTGTGCAGTTCGGTGGCGCCGGCCGAGGCCGATTCCAACCCTCCCTGCAGCTGCTGGGCGCCGCTGCCCGCTTCGCCCAGGCCGGCGAGCAGCCGCTGCAGATCGGTCTTCCCGCCGGTGAGCAGCTTGCCGGATTCCTTCAGCGCGCCGGGCAGCTTGCCAAGCGGCCTGGTCTGGGCGCTCAGGGCGCCCGGACCGCTCACCGATGCGACGGCATGCCCGGCTGCGAGCTGCCGTTCGAGGTCGTGGATCTGGGCGAGCGTGGCGGCGGTCGTCATCGGGCCGTTCGAGCTGGCGAGCAGCACGTTATACGGGGTCGGCCAGCCGGGACCCATCACAGTGGAGACCCGTTCGAATGAGACCCTCGCCGGGTCGCCGCTCGGCAGCTGGGAGATTCCGGGCTGACCGACCTTCAGCGCCAACAGCGGCACAGCGAAGAGCAGCAGCACGGCCGTCGCGAGCGGGCCGAGCAGCAGCGAGTGGCGGGCTGTGAGCGCGCCGCCGCCGCGCAGCAGGCGCGCCCACGCGGAGCTGACTGCTGCCGGGACACCGACCTTCGCGCCGAGCGCGCCGCCCACCAGGGTCAGGGCCGCCGGCAGCGCGATCACCGCGGAGATCGTCGCGGCGACCGCGCTGGCCAGCACGCCGATCCCCACCGAGACGAGGATCCTGCTCGGCGCGATCGCGGTCGCGACGATCAGCGCGACGGTCAGGCCAGCACCGGCCAGCAGCACGGAGGCGCCCGCGTCGCGCAGCGCGCCGGCCGCCGCGAGCCGGCGCCCCGCATCGGCGGGACCATCCGCAGGCGGATCGGGCGAGCCCACGGCGGGCGCTCCAAGGCCCGCGGGGGCGGGGCGCGCAAGCGCGCTGCGGAAGCTCATCAGCACGATCAGGCAATAGGCGCCACCAACGGCGAGGCCGATCATCGCCGCGAGCGGGACGGCGACCGGGTCGATCGCAAACACCCCGCCGAGAAGGCGCATCACGCCAAGCGATGACATTGCGCTCGCGGAAGCGAGCAGCGCGACCATCGCAGCTGCGCTCACCGAGCGCAGCCCCACAATCAAAATCAGGACGAGGACGCCGAGCGCGATCAGGCCGTACAGGCGCGCCGTAGAGATGGCCTGACTGCTGAGCGCCGCATCGATCGACGGCTGTCCAGTGACGCTGGCCCTTACCGGGCTCTTGACGGTGCCGGCCACGAGCGCGTCGATCGCGGGCTGATCGGCTTCCACCGCCTGCTTTTCAGGAACATCTAGCGCTACCAGCACCATCGCCGCGTCGGCGGACGGTCTCAGCCCTTCGGTGCCGGCAGGGGCATTCCACGGCGAGAGCACGCGGGTGTGCGGCCGCACGGCGAGCTTTGAGGTGAGCGCCCTGCCCTGGCGGCGCAGCTGATCGGCGGGCCCCTGCAGCAGGATCGGCACGAGCTGCGAGGGCCCGAACCGCTCTTCGGCCAGGTGCTGGGCCTGCGCGGAGGGCGTGCCGGGCGCAATCACGATCGAGGGTGAGAGGGCGCCGCCTACGCCCACTCCCGCCACGGCCAGGCCGGCGGTGATCAGCGCCCAGACTGCAAGCGTTGCGATCGGATGACGAGGTGCCGGCAACGTTGCGTCCCTCACCATCTCCACTTTCTCACTCGTAGGCGAGTGCCCTCAGCACATCGAGCCGCGCGGCGCGGCGGGCCGGCCAGATCGCGGCGAGCACGCCGAAGATGGCGGCCACCGCCAGCAGGATCATGAGCTCCACCACCGGGATCGAGATCGTGAATCCCTCGCTGCGCAGCGGGATCGTCACGAGCACCGCGAAGACCACGCCGAGCGCGACGCCCAGCACCGCGCCGATCAGCGCCGTTATCACCGACTCGTAGCGCACGAGCTGGCGCACCTGCCGGCGCGAGGTGCCGATCGCACGCAGCATCCCGAGCTCGCGGGTGCGCTCGCCGATCGCGAGCATCAGCGTATTGAGTATCCCGAAGCCGGCGATCAGCAGCGTCAACGCCAGCAGCACATAGAACAGCACGAGCAGTTGGTTGATCTGGCTCGATTGTTCATCGATGAAGCCCTGATTGGTGAGAACCTTCACCCCCGGGTAGCCGCTCGCGAGCTGGCGCTCGGCGCGCGCCCTGACCGCCTCCGCGTCCGCGCCCGGTGCCGTCGTGGCCATCACGAACGCCTCGCCGGCCACGTTGAAGTCCCGGCCGAGCACCGCGTTGGTGAGGGTGATCGCGGCGAGCAGGCTGACTTTCTGTTCGTAGATCCCGCGCACGAGGGGCCTCAGGCGCGCACCGGTCGGAGTGGTCAGCGAGAGCCTCTGGCCCACCTTCAGGTGGTGTTCGTCTGCGTAGCCCTTCGCGATCAGCGCGCCGCCGGCGCCGAGCGTGCGCAGCGTGGCCGCCGATCCGTTCACCCATTCGAGCTTGAGCACCCGGCCGATCGTGGCGGGGTCGACGCCCGTCACATCGGGCCTCCCCGCGCCGGCCGCGATCGCCTTGCTGAAGCGGATCGCGGAGACGGTGCGCACTCCCTGGACCTGCGCGAGCGCGCCCACCGCGGCGGCGGGCACGGGCTGGGTGATGGCGGCGCTCTGCATGATCAGATCGCCCTTCAACCCGGCTCCGACCGCATTGGCGATCGAGGACTTCAGGCCGGCGGCGAATATCGTCACGAACGCGACCAGGGTCACCCCGATCATCAGCGCCGCCGAGGTGGACGCGGTCCGGCGGGGATTGCGGGTCGCATTCTCACGCGCCAGGCGGCCGCTCACCCCGCGCAGCCACTGCAGCGGCAGCCCTACCACGAGCGCTAGCGGCCTGACGATGTGCGAGGCGAGCAGCCCCACGCCGATGAACACGACCGCGGCGCCCGCGCCGATCAGCCCGGCCGCGCTGCCGCCGCTCGTGCTCCCGAACAGGCCGAGGCACATGAGCGCGACCCCGACCGCGGCGAGAGCGCCCGCCAGCGGCGTGCGCCTGCGCGCCGCCCGTCCGCTCGGCGGGCTCGCCGCCTGCGAGAGCGCGCTGACCGGCGCCACGCGGCTGGCCCGCAGGGCAGGGCCGAGCGCGGCGGCGAGCGTGACCAGCGGGCCGACCAACAGCGAGACGATCACGGTGCGCGCCTCGATCACCGTCCCAGAGGAGGGCAGGTCCGCGCCGAACGCCCTGAAGAGCGCCTGCAGCCCCGGCGCCAGCCCGAACCCGGCGGCCAGCCCGACCGCGGAGGCGAGGATTCCCAGTACGAGCGCTTCGCCGATCACCGCTTGCAGCACCTGGCGGCGGCTGGCACCGATCATCCTCAGCAGCGCGAGCTCCCGCGTGCGCTGAGCGACCGTGATCGAGAACGTATTGACGATCAGAAACGCACCGACGAACAGCGCGATCGCCGCGAACACGAACAGGAAGGTGCGCAGGAAGCCGAGCTGGTCCTTGATCGCGTTGGCATCTGCCCGCGCCTGCTGGCTGCCGGTGCGGACCGTGTACGCGGTGGCCGGCAGCGCTTCGCGGACCCTGGCGGCCAGCTGCGGCGGCGTGACGCCGGGCCGGGCGGCAACATCGATCGAGGTGTAGCTGTCGCCGAGCTGCAGCAGCCGCTGCGCAACCGGCGTCTGCACGATCGCCACCGAGGCGCCGCCGAGCGAGCTGGCCTGGCCGAAGTCGGCGATGCCCACGAGCCGGAAGCTCGCCGCGGCGCCCTTGCCGGCCAGCCTCACCGTATCCCCGATCCGGTACCCGGCCCGCTGCGCGCTGAAGCTGTCGAGCACGACCTGATCGCTCGCCCCGGGCCTATGGCCCTTCACATAAACGAACGGGTCGAAGCGGGGCGCGGTCAGCCCATAGATGAACATCGGCGCGCCGGTCGCCGTCAGCGGCTTGCCCTGCTTGTCGAAGATCTGCCCGGGCAAGAAGACGGTGCCCGCCGCCTCGGCGACGCCCGGGACGGCGCGAACCCTCGTCAACGTCGAGGACTGCAACGGCTGGGGCGTCGTGCCTTGCTGGCCGATCGAGAAGAGGCGCTTCGGCGTAACCACGACATCGACGCCTTCGTTGGCCGTCTGGAAGACCTGATCGAAGGAGCGGTTGATCGTGTCGGTGAGCAGGTAGGTGCCCGACACCAGCGCGATCCCGAGCACCACGGCGAACGCGGTCAACGCCGTGCGCAGCTTTCGTTCTGCGATCCCGCGCACCGAGAGCGCGAGCATCAGCGCACTTCCCGCATCAGGCGGTGGACCTGCTGCGGCTCGGCGATCGTCTCATCCCGAGCGATCCGGCCGTCGACCAGGACCAGTATCCGGTCGGCGATCGCCGCGGCGTTCGCGTCATGGGTGACCATCACGACCGTCTGGCCGAGCTCGTCGACCGAGCGGCGCAGCAGGGCGAGCACCTCGGCGCTGGAGTGCGAGTCGAGGTTGCCGGTCGGCTCGTCGGCGAAGACGACGGCGGGCCTCGTGATCAGCGCCCTGGCGACCGCGACCCGCTGCTGCTCGCCGCCGGAGAGCTCGGCGGGGTGATGGTCTGTGCGTCCAGAGAGCCCCACGGTCTCGATCAGCTGATCGCGCCAGGCAACATCTACCGGGCGGCCGGCGATCTTCAACGGCAGCTCGATGTTCTCCGTCGCGGTCAGCACCGGCAGCAGGTTGAAGGTCTGGAAGATGAAGCCGACCTTCTCGCGCCGCAGCCGCGTCAGGCGCCTGTCGTCGAGCTTGGCCAGCTCCGTTCCGGCCAGCGTGACCGTGCCCGAGGTGGGCGTATCCAGGCCGGCGAGCACATGCATCAGCGTCGACTTGCCCGATCCGGACGGACCCATGATCGCGGTGAAGGCGCCCGCGGGCAGCTGCAGGCTCACCCCGTCCAGGGCGTTGACGGCGACATCGCCTTCGCCGTAGCGGCGGTGCAGGTCGACCGCGACCAGGATCGGCTCCGCGGGGGCGCCATCGACAGCGGGGGCGGCGACGCCGGGATCGGGAGCGCGGGCGGCGACGGCGGGATCGGCAGCGGGGGCGGGGGCGGCATCGCGGACGCCAGGCTCAGAGGCCCCGGGCTCGGATGCGCCGGCGGGCGGGCCGGACGGGCGCGCCGGCCGATCGCGCCGAACGCCGCGGGCAGGCCGGGCGTGGCTCTGCAGACGATCGCGCTCCATGCTGCCGATTCTGAGCGGCGGGCCGCAGGCGCGGATCGGCTATAGCCCGCTTGCGTGCGGGGTACAACTACGCAGGCCGGATGCGACCGGCCCGACCCCGGAACCTCAGGAGGAGCATGCGATGAAGATCAACGAGCTGACGAAGGCCAAGAGCAGCCCCGGACCCACCGACTGGTTCACCGGCAATACGTGGATGGAGCACCTGGGCACGCTTTCCACACCGGCGCCCACGAAGGTGATCAGGGTCACCTTCGCGCCCGGCGCCCGCACCGCATGGCACTCACACCCGCAGGGGCAGGTCCTCCACATCCTCGGCGGCGTCGCCCGAATCGGCCGTGAGGGCGAGCCGGTCCGCGAGGCGCACGCCGGCGACACGGTCGAGATCCTGCCCGGCGAGCGGCACTGGCATGGGGCTGCGCCGGAGCTGGTCATGGTCCACCTCGCCGTCTACGCCGAAGACGCGGATGCGGGCCTTGCCACCGTGTGGGAGGAGCAGGTCGGGCAGCGCGACTACGAGGCCCTCGCGGGGGCGTAGCTCGGCCTGCCGCCGCAGGGATGCATCGATCTGCTTGGCGATCTGCGCGGCCGAGTGGCCACGGTCCTCCGGATCGTCCAACATGTGCCCCCACACCTTGGTCGCCAGGATGTAGGAGTCGCGCGGCGACGGCTCGTTCCGGGTGGCCGCGAGCCTTCTCAGAGCACGAACCGACCCCGCGGGCGGCTTGCCGCCCTCACCTCACCACTCCGTGGCGCCGGCGCGAGGCGTCAGGGCGCGAGGCGTCAGGGCGCGAGGCGCTCGATCACCCAGCCACCCCCGTCACCGACCCGATACCGGAGCCTGTCGTGAAGGCGATCATCGCGCTGCTGCCAGAACTCATACCCCTCCGCCGCGACCCGAAAGCCGCCCCAGTCGGATGGCAGCGGCAGCTCGGCCTCGCCGTAGCGTCGCTCCAGCTCCGTGACCCGCCGTTCAAGTGCGCTGCGACTCTCAATCACCGCGCTCTGCGGAGAGGCGAGCGCGCTGAGCTGGCTGCGCCGCGGCCGGCTGCGCACATACGCGGCCGTCTCCGCGGGACTCACACGTTCGACCATCCCCTCGATCCGCACCTGCCTGCCCAGCGAATCCCAGTAAAAGAGAAGCGCGGCGCGCGGGTTGGCGGCAATCTCGGCGGCCTTGCGGCCCTCATAATTGGTGAAAAACACGAACCCGCGCTCGTCGAACGCCTTCACCAACACCATCCGCACCGACGGCGTCCCGCCGGCCGTCGCCGTGGCCAGCGCGGCCGCCTCGGGCGCGCGCACGCCGGCCTCCCGCGCCTGCTTGAACCACTCGGCGAACTGGCGCAGCGGGTCGGCATCCACATCGCGCAGGGACAGATGCTTGCCACAGTCGGCCATGGCAGAGCATTCTGGCGCAGGCGCACAGTGCAGGCGGCACGGGCCGGCGAGCGCCGCGACTCGGCGGGGCCGCCGGCTGCAGGCCTCCCCTGCTCAGGCGATCTCGACTCCAGCCTCCGAGGCCCGCTCTCACGCCCGCGGCAAACCGGTCACCGGGCGCCGGTACGCTCCTCGGCCAGGGCTTGGCGCAGCGTCGCCTCGAACGGCTGGGGTGAGATTCCAAACGGCCTCGCGCCGCAGGGATCGGTCACGATCGTGGCGGTCCTCAGACCCTCGACAAGCGGGCGCGCCACGCGAGTGTCCACCGGCGTCAGGAGGCCGAGCCACAGCGCCGAGAGGCGCGGGGAGAGCAACGGCACGGGGATCTTCAGTGCAGGTCGCCGCCCCAGCACGTGCGCCATCGTGTCGAGCATCGCGCCGTAGGAGAGGATGTCAGGTCCACCGATCTGCACCTCGCGCCCCTCCGAGTCGGCCACCTCCGGGGCACGCCGCAGATACTCGATCGTGTCATCGATGCCGATCGGCTGAGTCGCGGTCTTCAACCACGCGGGCGCCACCATCACGGGCAGTCGCGCGGCGAGGTGACGAAGCGTGCGGTAGGACTCGCTGCCCGCGCCGACGACCATCGCGGCGCGGAAGTAGGTGAGCGGCGGCCCGTTGGCGGCGAGGACCATCGCAGTCTGATGGCGGCTGCGCAGGTGCTTGGAGACGCCCGGGTCGCCGAGCCCGCCGAGATAGACGACGCGGGAGATGCCGGCCCGCCGCGCCATCGCCGCGAAGTTGGCGGCGCCCTCGCGCTCGCGTCGCTCGAAGCCGCGCCCTCCCGCCATCGCATGGATCAGGTAGTAGGCCACCTCGATCCCGTCACCGACGCGCGCAAGGCTCGCAGGGTCGCCGACGTCGCTCTCGCGCAGCTCGCAGCCGGCCAGGCTCAGAAGCCGTGCCCTGGACCGATCGCGCACCATGCAGCGCACCTCGCAACCGCCATCCACCAGCGCCCTGCTGAGGCGGGCGCCGATGAAGCCGGTGGCTCCGGCGACAAGCACGCGGACGGAGATACCCAGAGGTTAGGCGAGCCGGACGCGATCTGCAGGCCTCTGGCGGTCTCCTCACGCCGGGCGCAGCGTGGGCGCTCTGATCCGGCGGCGCCTGTTCCCGCGGCCCCGGGGCTAGACGGCGGGTGCATCCGCCAGGCGGCACCTCTCGCTACCCCCGCGCCGCCGAAATGAGCTTCACGCCGGGTGCGATTGGCAAGTGCAGGACGGCGATTTCGCGCTGAAAGGGACCTACTTGCAGGGGATTTGAAGGGTGCCGGGCTGCCCCGGTCGAGGGCGGATGGCGGAGGACATGGGGCGATTGATCATCGATCCAGGCACTCGAGGCGACGAGTGCCTGGACGCAGCTATACGCGTGTCAGCGCCGGGCGCCTTGCGGAGAATGCGGCGCGGCTGAGGCGGTCGGCTCGACGCCTGCCTCCCGGCGCATCTCGATCGCGCGACGGGCGCCCTGGGAGAGCAGCATCGCGCTTTCGGCGACTTCGCGGTTGACCTCCGGCGTGGTCTCCACGAGGCGTCCTTTGCGGACCGTGTGCGCACCCTCGAGCAGTGGGAACCCGTCTTCCATGCTCCGAGCGTAGCTCACGTCGGCCGCCCTGTCGAGTCTTCGATGAGGTCGGCCAGCAACCGCGCAAAGGACTCAACGCTCCCGTGCTTGGACAGGAGCGCAGTGACGAGGGACTCATCGTGGTCGGTCATCTCCTCATCCTCCTCCAACTCGACGTTCGGCAGACCAAACGACCACAGCGCGGTCGAGAGGGCGACGAAGC
>DAHVAB010000051.1 GCA_027314825.1 Solirubrobacterales bacterium | reverse complement strand
CGTCCTCCCCTACCGCGAGGCCGACCAGTCCGGCGTCCTGTTCACCGCGCTTGCCTTCGGAGCCCCCCTGCTGCTCTCAGACGTCGGCGGCTTCCCGGAGATCGCCAGCACCGGCGCCGCGCACACCGTCCCGGCAGGCGACACCGCCGCCCTCGCGGGCGCCCTGCGCACGCTGCTCGCAGACCCGGCCCGCCGCGAGCGGATGGCGGGCGCCGCCCGCGCCCTGGCCGCCCCCGGCGGCGAGCACTCCTGGCAGAGCATCGCCGCACGGCACATCGACCTCTACGAGCGTCTCCTTCGATGACCGCGCCGCCCTCGCGGGCGCGCCGTCTGCGCCGCGGCAGCGAGCGGGCACGCTCTCGGTGAGAATGCGCGTGCGATGCGCACTGCGATGGAGATCCTCTTCTGGGCCACAGCCGGCCTGATCGTCTGGACGCAGGCGGGATACGCGCTCGCGCTGTGGCTGGCGGCGAAGGCGCTCGACGCGCTTGGCCGCCGGCGGGCGAGCCCGCGCCACCACGCGACCCGCGCACTGCGCCCCGGAGGGGGCGCAGCCTCACCCAGACGACCACCGTCGGTCTCGCTGATCGTCGCGGCCCACGACGAGGAGGCGGTGATCGCGTCCAAGGTCGCGAACGCGCTCGCGCTGGAGTACCCCCACTCGCTGCTGGAGGTGATCGTCGCCTGCGACGGCTGCACCGACGAGACCGCGCAGGCCGCGCGGCGGGCCGGCGCCGAGCAGGTGCTGGAGCTGGCGCGCGGCGGCAAGATCCGCGCCCAGGATGCGGCGGTCGCGCGCTCCACCGCCGAGATCGTCGCCTTCTCCGACGCGAACTCGCTGTGGCAGCCCGACGCGCTCAGACGCCTGGCCGCCGCGTTCGAGGACCCGCGCGTCGGCTACGCCTGCGGGCAGGTCCGCTTCCATCAGGCCGCCTCCGGTCGCGGAGCCTCGAACCAGGAGGGCGTCTACTGGCGCTACGAGATGGCGCTGCGCGGGCTGGAGTCGCGCCTCTCCTCGATCACCGCCGGCAACGGCGCGATCTACGCGACCCGCCGCAGCTCGTACGTGACCGTCGACCCGGTGATGGGCCACGACCTCTCGCTGCCCTTCAACATGGTCAAGCGCGGCCTGCGCGCCGTCTACGTCCCGGATGCGCTCGCATCGGAGAAGATGGTTCCCTCGATCGCCGGGGAGAGCGCGCGCAAGCGGCGGATGATGGCCCACACGTGGGCGATCGTGCTGCGCGGCGGGATGCTCTCCCCGCGCGGCTACACCCCCGGCTACTGCCTGATGATCCTCTCCCACCGGCTGCTGCGCTACTGCACCCCCTTCCTGCATGCCGCGGCGCTGGCCGCCAACCTCGCCGCGGTCGCCCTCGGCGCCGGCCCCCTCTACCTCGCCACGCTCGCGATCCAGCTCGCCCTCCTCGGCCTGGCCGCGCTCGGGCTCGCGCTCCCGGTCCGCCTGGCGCTGCTGGCCCGCTACTACGTCTCAACGACCGCGGCGCTCGCCCGCGGGCTCTTCGACTGGCTGCGCGACGGCGTCACGGCCACCTGGGATGCGGCGGAGGGGACAAGATGATCCGCCGCATGATCGACATCGCCGTCTCGGCCGCCATGCTCGCCCTCACCAGCCCGCTGCTGCTCTGTGCGATGGTCGCGATCCGGCTGGAGTCCCGCGGGCCGGCGATCTACCGCCAGCGGCGGATCGGCCGCGACGGGCGGGCCTTCGACCTGTTGAAGCTGCGCACGATGGTCGACGGTGCCGAGCGGCTCGGGCCGGGCCTGGCCGTCAACGAGGGGGACTCTCGCATAACCAGGGTCGGCGCGCTGCTGCGCCGCACCTCCCTGGACGAGCTGCCGAACCTCGTCAACGTCCTGCGCGGGGAGATGTCGCTGATCGGGCCTCGCCCCACGATCCCCGTCCAGGTCGCCTCCTACACCCCCCGTCAGCGACGCCGCCTGGAGGTCAAGCCGGGCATCACCGGCTGGGCGCAGGTCAACGGCCGGGCCGCCCTGCCGTGGGAGCAGCGGATCGAGCTCGACCTGCACTACATCGAGCACCGCTCGGCCGCCCTGGATCTGGAGATCGCACGGCGCACCGTCGGGCTGGTGCTCTTCGGCCACGGCCTCTACAAGGGACAGACGGGAGGGTGGACATGAGCGAAGCGGACCTCATCGACGCGGACGGCGAGCCGCCGGCGATCCTGCTGACCGGCGTCGGCAAGCGCTACGACATCGTCTCCTGCTTCGCCGCGCTGGCCAGGACGGTGGCTGCCGACCCGAGCCCGCTCGCCCCCGCCCTGTACGCGGCGCACGTCCGCCTCGCCCCGCCCCCGATCGCGGACCCCGCATACGTGCCCTTCCTGGAGGAGCTCTGCGAGCGGGAGCGGGTCGGCGCGATCCTGCCGCTGACCGACCTCGACATCGAGCTGCTCGCGCTGGCGCGAGAGCAGCGCGGCCTCCCATCGCTCGTGCCCTCCTCGGAGGTGGCCCGCGCCACTTACGACAAGTACGAGGCCCACCTGCTGCTCACCCGCCTCGGGCTGCCGAGCCCGCCGACCGTCCTCCCCGCCGCCGACCTCTCGGCGCTTCACTACCCGGTGATGGTCAAGCCCCGCCGAGGCTCCGGCGCCCGCTCCATCCACCTCGCCCGCACCCGGGCGGAGGCGGAGTTCTTCGTCTCCTACATCGAGGAGCCAGTGATGGTCCAGCGGGCGATGCAGGGCCCCGAGCTCTCGATCGACTGCCTCGGCGACATGGACGGCCGCTGCCTGAACGCGATCCCCCGCACGATGCTGGAGTCCCGCGGGGGAGAGTCGATCAAGGGCTGCGTGATCGACGATCGCGAGCTGATCGAGCTTGGCGCGCGGGTGATGGACTCCCTGCGCGTCCGCGGCCCGGCCACGATCCAGGTCTTCCGCGACCCGGAGCTGGGGCTCGCGATCACCGACGTCAACACCCGCTTCGGCGGCGCCTTCCCCGGCCCCGCCTACGCCACCGATCCCGGCATGAGCTACCCGGAGCTGATCGTGCAAATGGCGGCCGGCGAGCCGATCGAGCCGCACGTCGGCCGCTTCACGCCCGGACACCCGTTCACCCGCTACTACTGGCAGCTGGAGCTCGACGAGCAGATGCGCCCGACCGGGCGGGAGATCGTGCCGGGCGATCCGCCCGAGCGTCGTTGAGCGCGGACGCCTCCGCCAGGCCCCGCGCCGCCCGAGCGCCATTGAGCGCGGACGCCTCGCCAGGCCGCGCGCCGGACGAGCGCCGCTGAGCGCGCCGGCGCAGCGCAGCCAGATGCAACAATGGGAGCGATGAGCGGCCCGCGGACCTGCTCCAAGTGCGCCACGGAGATGCAGGATGGCCAGGACTGGTGCCTGCAGTGCGGCCAGGGCGCCCCACGGCCGGACCGGACCGGTCCCGGCTGGCGCTCGGCCGCGGCCGTGGCCGGCTCCAGCATCGTGCTCTGCCTCGGCGCCGCGGCGGCCGCCTACGCCGCGCTGAGCGCTCCGCCGCCGGCGAGCCCGGCCGCGGTCGCACAGACCCCGCCGGCGGGCGCCCCAGCCACGACCGTGCCGCCGCCGGCCGGCACGCCGGCGACGCCGCCTGCGGGCAGCACCGGAGCCACCGGGTCCACGGGGACGACCGGCTCGGCGGGAACGAGCGCTCCGCCGCTTCCGGGCACCCCGGTCCAGCCGCCGCAGATCCCCGGCAAAGCGGCCACGCCGCCGCCGAGCGCGGGCGGCGAAGGCGTCACCCCGTTCGGGCAGGCCGGCGAACAGGGGGTCGGCGGGAGCGGCAAGGGCGCCAAGGAAGGCGGCCTCGTCAAGGGCGCCAAGAAAGGCGGCGGCGCCGGCACGGGCGCCACGGGCAAGAGCGGCGGGCACCCGGGCACCGGCGCCGGGAAGGGCGAAGGCGCCACCGGCGGGGAAGGCGGCCCATCCGGGGTGAGCGGCGAACCGGAAGGCGGCGGCGAAGGCAAGGGCGAAGCCGGCGGCAAGCCGGAAAAGCCTCCGAAGTACGCGGTCCCCGCCAGGAAGGCGCCGCTCCTGCTCGACACGAACGCCGCCCATATCTACAACCCGGACCATTACCCGCGGGAGCTGCTCGGCGATCCGAGCCTCGCGATCGACGGCGAAGTCGCGACGGCCTGGAAGGTGAGGCCGCGACCGGAAGGGCAGCCCGACGTGAACGTCGGCATAGCGGTCGACCTGCGCGTGACGCTGAAAGTCGCGAAGCTCGAGCTGATCACCGCGACGCCGGGGATGAAGGTGCAGGTCTACGGCACCCGGCTCCACCACCCGCCGGGGAAGCTGAAGGCGAAGGGCTGGGTGAAGCTGACCGGCGTGCACACCGTCTCCAAACGCACCTCGGCGATCTACCTGAAGCACTCGCAGAGCGCATTTCGCCAGATCCTGGTCTGGATCGTCAAGCAGCCGACGGCGGCCACGACCAGCAAGTCCGGCGCGAGCGGCTCGGGCAGCACGAAGAGCAGCGGCGCCACGGGTGCGAGCGGGGCGAGCGGGGCGAGCGCTGCCACCGGCCAGCCGGCCGCGACGCTCAGCGCGAGCACCACCACGAGCAGCAGCTACTCGCTCACCACCACGACGAGCACGTCCAGCACGGAGACGACGAGCACGGGCTCGGGCACCGGCGCGGGTGCCGGCAATGGCTCAGGCACGGGCACCGGCACGGGGGCCGCCACGGAACCGGGCCGCGAAGTCGCGATCAGCGAGATCGAGATCTACGAGCCGAAGTCCGGGTAGCGGCCGGCCGCGCCCACACCTCGTCGAGGAAGGAGGCGATCTCGGCGGTCAGCCGCTCCGGCTTCAGGCGCAGCTCGACGATCGAGTCGGCCTGCACCAGCCGCGAGTCGGTGAGCTCTTCGCAGAGCATGCCGGCGTCGGAGAAGGGGTGGACCGGGTCGCGGCGGTGGCCGATCACGAGCGCCGGCGTGGTGAACGTGCGCCGCTCGCTGCGGTGCGGCGCGATCCGCCCGAAGAAGATGCCCTGCAGGACTGCGGCGCCCGGGCCCGGGTCCTGGCGGACAAGGTCGACCAGCACGTTGACATAGTGGGGCAGCAGCCGCCGCGGCAGCGCCTTCGCGCCCAGCTGAACGAGCCGCATGACCGGCTCGCCGAAGGTGAGCGCGAGCAGGATCGGGGTGAAGGTGACCGCGCTTGCGAGCAGCGCGTTGTCGAGCACGGGCATCTCCACGATCATCGCCCGCAGCCGCTGCGGCGCCGCGGAGGCGATCTCCAGCGCGGTGTTCGCGCCGAGCGAGGTGCCCATCACGACCGCCTCCTCGATGTCGAGGTGGTCCATCAGGGCGAGCACCTGCTGGGCGAACGCCTTCATCGAGTAGAGCCACATGTCGCGCGGGCGATCGGAGGCGCCGTGGCCGAGCAGATCGACGGTGATGACCCGGTTGCCGCGGGCGGCGAGGTCTTCGGCCAACGGCTTGTCCATCTCCTGGGAGAGCAGCAGGCCGTGGACGAGGATCACCGGCCGGCCGGCTGCCTTCGCGGAGCGCGCGGTGCGACCGCGCCGCCCCTCGCCGGTCAGCTCGGCCGGGCCGCCGCCGTACTCGGTGTAGGCGATCGTGTGGTGTCCCCTGAACTGGAATGAGCCCATCCCCTCACACTACACGGCGCCGGGGACCCTTCGGGGGCGCGGGGGGGGCGCCGCGGGGGCGCGACCGCGACCGCAAGCTCGGGCCGGCCTACACCCGCACGCGCAGGACGCGCACCAGGAAGCCGAAGCCGATGCCGTAGATCAGCAGGGCGAGCATCGTGTCGACGCCGTGGATGAGCCAGGCGCTGCTGGAGGAGGAGGCGACGCTCGCGAACGGGGAGGTGATCGCTTTGGCCGCTTCGTCGAGCGTCTTCTGGACGCCCGTGGCGGGCGGTTCGGAGACCGTCCTCTGCGTCCCGTTGGTGGCGGTGGCGACCTCGTTGAGCTGGTGCGTGGAGGCTTCTTTGGAGGCGCCGACCGCGAAGACGACGAACCATGCGATCACGATCAGGCAGACGATCCGCGAGGCCAGGAGCGCCGCCCCTGTGAGGCTCGAGTAGGTACGCAGCAGCACGCCATCAGGATAGACCGGCCGGATGACGACGGGGCCCGATCATGGCCGCATCTATCACGCACGGCACCGAACGGGTCCGCGGGCGGCCCGGGACGGGCATGCGGTGCGCCCGCGGCGGGCCGCATGCCGCGTACCCCCGGTGCGGCGTGCCGCTACTGTCCGGCCATGTCCGCGACCGTCGAGGTGAGCTTCTGCGTGGTTTCCACCGGCAAGCGGGAGCTGCTGGTGCGGGGCCTCGATGCGATCGCGGCCGAGCGGGAGCGGCTGCCGTTCGTTACGGAGGCGATCGTGCTGGAGAACGCCTCCGGCGACGGCTCCGCGGAGGCGGCGCGGGCGCACCCGGCCGTGGACCGGGTGATCGAGCTCACGCGCCGGGGCGGCAAGGCGGCGGCCGACTCGCGGCTCCTGGCGCAGGCGAGCGGAGCCTTCGTCCTGCTGCTCAACGAGGACTCGCAGCTGCTCCCGGGCGCGACGCTCGCCCTGCATGAGGATTTGAAGGAGCGGCCGCAGGCCGCTCTGGCGGGGGCCGCGTTGTGCGCTCCCGACGGCTCGCCGCAACCATGCGCCTGGCGCTTTCCCTCAGCCTGGACGGCGTTGGCCGGCGCGCTGTTCCTGCACAGGCGCCTGGTCGTGCAGAGCGGCGGGCAGCACACCCGGCGGGTCGACTGGTGTCAGTCCTCCGCGCTCATGGTTCGCCGTGAGGCGGCGGCGCAGGTCGGCTACCTGGATGAGGATTTCTTCGTCTACTCCGATGAGGTCGACTTCGCCAGGCGGCTGCGGGATGCCGGCTGGGAGAGCATCCATGTGCCGCGAGCGCGGGCGATCCACCATGAGCAGCTCTCAAACGACGCGGTCCCGGAGCGGCGGATCGTCGAATTCGCGCGGGGCCGGGAGCTCTACATGGCAAAGCACCACGGTACGGCCCATCGTCTCGCCTTCCGCTGGCTTACGGCCCTCTCCTACGCGATCAGGGCGCTCGCGGCGCTGATCGTGCCGGGCCACTCGCCGCGGCGCTACCTGCGCCATGTCACGGCGACCCTCTTCCCCGGCCGGGGGGAGGGGATAAGAGAGGCGGCGCAGGATTACAACCGGCGGCTGGATCGGGCCGAGCGCCTGCCGCGGTGATGGGCGGCGCGGAGGTGATCGCGTGCGGCGTCGGCGCGCGGCTTATCTGCACGCTAATCGCCTCTGGCGCTGCTTAGATGGCAGTTATTCTGCCTGCTCTCTGTGATGGCGACCGTTAACCTGCATGAGCTGCCGGAGGTCTTCCGGCCGCGGGACAGCGGCTGGGCTTCCCGTGCGGCGGCGCGGGGGGAGATCCGGCGGCTCGCCCGCGGGCTCTATACGCGCAATCTCACCGAGCCGGCGGGTCAGCTGATCCGCCGCCGCTGGCACGAGGTCGCGGCCCTCTATTTTCCGGATGCGGTGATCGTGGATCGCAGCGCCGTGCTCGCCGGGCCGGCGGACGACGGGTCGCTGCTCCTCGACGTCGGCCCTGCTCCGCGCGACCCCCGGCGCGTGCGGCTGCCCGGCCTGACCCTGCGGCCACGCAACGGTCCCGGGCCGCTGCCCGGCGACGCCCGGTTCGCGGGGCTGCACATCTCCGGTCAGGCGCGGACGGCGCTTGAGAACCTGCGTCCCTCCCGCGCCCGTGCCGCCGTGGCGCGCACGCTGCGAGCACAGGAGCTGGAGGAGTGGCTGGAGCGCCTCGCTCAGAGCCGGGGGGAGGATGCCCTCGGCGAGCTGCTCGACGGCGCGCGGGAGATCGCGCCGGCGCTGGACGGCGCCCGTGAGCTGGCCGCGCTCGAGCGCGTGATCGGCACGTTGCGCGGCAGCCGTGAGGGGCCGCTCCGCAGCCGGGCGGCCCGTGCCCGCGCGGCGGGCCTGCCTTTCGACACCGCCCGGCTCTCCCTGTTTGAGAGATTGCGCGCAGAGCTGGCCGCGCAGCAGGCGGCGATCCGGCCGGAGCCTTCCGATCCGCAGCGGATGCTCGCCTTCTTCGAGGCGTACTTCTCCAACTGGATCGAGGGGACGGTCTTCGAGCTGGAGGAGGCGCACGAGATCGTCTTCGAGGGGCGCATTCCCGCAGCGCGACCCGCCGACGCCCACGACATCCAGGGAACCTTCGAGGCGGTGATGGAGCCGTCTTTGCGCGCAGTGCCGCCGAGCAGCCCCGAGATGCTGGAGGGCTACCTTCGCCGCGCGCACCGGCTGGTGATGGGGGGCCGGCCGCATGTGGGTCCCGGCGAGTACAAGCAGACGCCGAACCGCGCGGGGGCGACCGTGTTCGTCGCGCCGGAGCTGGTGGCGGGCACGCTGCGGGAGGGGTTTGCAACCATGCAGACGCTGCCCGCGGGGCTGCCCCGCGCGGTCTTCGCCATGTTCCTGGTCTCCGAGGTCCACCCGTTCGCGGATGGGAACGGGCGTGTGGCGAGGCTGCTGATGAACGCACAGCTCTCGAGCGTGGGGCAGTGCAGGGTCGTGGTCCCGCTCTGCTTCCGCGACGAGTACCTGGGCGCGCTGCGCGCTCTGAGCCGCACTGGCAACGCTCGACCGATCTGGCGAGCGATCGACCGGCTTCAGGATTGGGCGGCGAAGATGCCGTGGGGCGAGCGTGATCGGCTCGCGCGGGCGATGGAGCTGACCAATGCGCTGCGCACGCCGGAGGAGACCTCCGAGCGCAACCTGCATCTGAGCGACCCGCCGTGATCAGGCGCGGCGGGCGCGGCGCAGGCGGGTGCTGCTCTGCGCGCCGTGCGCGCGATGCCGGCGGGCGTTGCCGTGGCGCGGCTTCGGGCAGGGTACGGTCGTGCTCGCTTCGGCGTGGCTGCCGTCCTGGAAGGTGAAGCTGGCGGAGAAGGGGAAGCCGCCGGCCGGGCAGTGTTCCGGGACGGCTATGCCCTGCGGGTGGAAGTAGTGGACCCTGCCTTTGCTGATGCGCCGGTAGAGGACGTGGCGGGGTCCGATCGTGCTCTGTGCGCGCACGATCGAGACGTCGGGGCCTTCAGGCACGCTTTCCACGAGCGGCACCTTCGCTTCGAGCTGGGTGCCGAACGGGCCGCTGTCGGGCAGGACCGTGCCTGAGAAGACGAGCTGGGCGAAGACGGGGATCTGGCCGTTGACATAGAAGAGGACGACCATGTCTTCTTTGACGGGCGGGCCCATGAACGCCTCGATCCGCGGCAGCTCGTGGCCGGCGCCCGAGCCGAACGGGACTTCGACGTAGGCGGAGCCGTAGCCGAGCCGCGAGTTGACCGGACAGCCCTTGCCGCCGTGCGCGATGATCGCCCGGGGGTGGCAGATCGCCAGGCCGAGGGTGGTTGAGACGTAGTCCATCCCTGCCGGCATCCGCAGGTCCAGCGAGCTGAGCGGCGGCGGGGCGAGGCCTGTCGTGGTGTGCACGCTGAAGCCGAAGCCGATCGTGGTGGAGGCGCCCAGCCGGTCGGGGGTGAAGGAGGCGTTCAGGGTCGCCACCTCAGCGGTTTGCGCGGCGTCCGCGGGGCGGGTGGGGGCTGCGGCCGCCTGGGCCCCGGCCGCAGCCGCCCCCCGGTCGGTCCTGCGGTCCCGATGTCCGGTCGATGCCACCGCCGGGCCGGCGACCGTCGCGGTCGCGGCCGCCAGGCAGGCTACCGCCGCCACATCGGCAAGCGCCCCTCTCCATGACACTTGTAGGCTCCGCAAGACCCTCCTGTCGCAATATTACGCCCACGGGGCGCTGCTTGCAACAGGGGCCGGTTGGCAGCGGCCGGCCGGCACGTCCACGTGCTCGCCGGGGGAGACCGCTGCGCGCGGCGTCGGCTGCGCGCGCGGACGTGCCGGCCGGCCGCGTTGCCGCGCGCGTCGCTCAGCGACGGGGCTGGTCGGCTATCGCCTCTGCGACCGCTGCCGCGCCACCTGCCAGCACCATCGAGCCCGCCCTCGTGACGGACGCCCCTGCCACCACTCGTGCAATGGGCTGGAGGTTGGGTGCTGCGCTCATCGCGCGCCCGGGGGGCGGCGACGAATTCGCCGGGGCGCGCGATACCGCACGCGAATCGTGCCTCACTCTCGGGATGCGAACCCTCAGAGCACTCTGTGCGCCTGCGAGCGGCGGCGCGGTGGTGGGACTCACGCCTCTCAGCCCGGCGATCACGACCTCGTCGCCGACGCTCAGTCCGGCTTGCGTGAGCGATTCCTTGGGAAGCGTCACCTGGTGCTTGCTGGAGATCCTCGGCATGCCTTTGCTTAGCGTGAAGCCACCGGCTCGCCCGGGTCCGCTCACGCGCGTCCCGTTCCAACCTGTGAGCGTCGGCGGCATGGTGTGCGATCCAGATCGAAGCGCCCCGCGGAGCGCCCCCGAAGCGGGGGTACCATGAGACGATGGCCGCTACCGCGACAGCCACGACGGGGACGAGGGTCAGGATCGGCGGGCGGGCGGGCGAGAGCCTGCCGCTGCACCTGCTCGACGTGGATGCCTACAACCGGATCGTCGAGTCTGGCGCACTTGCGGGAGAGCATGTCGAGCTGCTGGACGGGGTGCTGGTCGAGATGAGCCCGCAGAGCCCGGCACATGCGACGGTTCTCGAACGGCTCACCGATCACCTCGCGACCGCGCGCCTGGCGCTGCGAGTGCAGTCACCGCTGGAGGTCCAACCGCATTCCGAGCCCGAGCCGGACGTCGCGGTCTACGCGGAGCGCCCGTCACCGGGACACCACCCCCGCACGGCACTGCTGGTCGTGGAGATCGCCGTAACCTCTCAATCGATCGACCGCGATGTGAAGGGGCCGCTCTACGCCCGCGCCGC
>DAHVAB010000050.1 GCA_027314825.1 Solirubrobacterales bacterium | reverse complement strand
CTCACTCCAAATCAAGCTCGACGGGACGGGCAGACGCCTGCTGGAGCGCATGCGCCACCTCTCGGTGACCGTCGTGATCCAGCTCACAGGGGCGGGGCGGCCGGAGCGCCTCACGCGGAGGGTGACGCTCTCCTTCACGCGGCGACCGGCACGCCACCGAGGGCGCGGTCACAGCCAGCGCCGCCGAGGAGCCGCTCGGCGGCGTCGCTGAGCGCGGCCGGCGCCGGCGCCGGCCGCCGTCGACGCCCCGATGATCGCTGCGCACAGGCTAGTGTGCTGGAGTCCGCGCAGCGCGGGCGCAGGCTGCCGAGGCGAGCACGCTAGAAAGGAGAAGTCGCAGAATGGCGCCGACCACATGGGTCCCAGCAGGCGAGTACGAGGACATCCGCTACGAGAAGTCCTCCGGTGAGACCGCGGGCATCGCGAAGATCACGATCGACCGGCCCGAGGTTCGCAACGCCTTCCGGCCGCTGACGATCATCGAGATCTCCAAGGCTCTGGACGACGCCCGCGAGGACACCGAGATCGGGGCGATCATCCTCACCGGGCAGGGGCCGCTCGCGTTCTGCTCGGGCGGCGATCAGCGGGTGCGCGGCGACACCGGCTACCTCTCGGAGGACGGGGGCGGCAAGGCCGCGGTCGGCCGCTTCCACGTCACCGACCTGCACATCCAGATGCGCCGCCTGCCGAAGCCGATCGTGGCGATGGTCGCCGGCTACGCGGTCGGCGGCGGGCACGTGCTGCACCTGGTCTGCGACCTTACGGTCGCGGCGGAGAACGCGGTCTTCGGGCAGACCGGCCCCAAGGTCGGATCCTTCGACGGCGGCTTCGGAGCGGGGCTGCTCGCCAACGTCGTCGGCGCGAAGAAGGCGAAGGAGATCTGGTTTCTCTGCCGCCAGTACAGCGCGCAGGAGGCGCTGCAGATGGGGCTCGTCAACACCGTCGTGCCTCTCGATCGGCTCGAGGAGGAGACGGTCGGCTGGTGCGCGGAGATGCTCCGGCTCTCCCCCTTCGCACTGCGCCTGCTGAAGGCGAGCTTCAACGCGGCCGAGGACGGCCTGGCCGGCATCCAGCAGCTGGCCCACGACGCCAATCTGCTCTTCTACGCCAATGAGGAGGCCCAGGAGGGTCGCAACGCATATCGCGAGAAGCGCAAGCCCGACTTCGGCCGCTTCCCGAGGAGGGCGTGAGCGGTGAGCGCGCGCGCGGGCGAGCTGGTCTCCGGCCCCCGCAGCCCTGTGCACATCTGGGTGATGGCCGCGCGCGTGCGCACCCTGCCCGCGGCGATCGCCCCCGTGCTCGTCGGCACCTCGCTCGCGCTCGGCGCCGGCCACTTCAACGCGCTCGCGTTCCTGGCCGCGCTGCTCGGCGCGATCTTCATCCAGGTCGGCACCAACCTCTCAAACGACTACTCCGACGCCCGCCGCGGGGCCGACACCGAGGACCGGCTCGGGCCGGTTCGGGTGACGGCCGGGGGCCTGGTGCCTCCGAGCCAGGTGTTGCTGGCCACCTACATCACCTTCGGGGCGGCCGTGCTCTGCGGCGTCTACCTGGTCGCCGTCGCCGGCCCGGAGCTGATCGCGGTCGGCGCCGCCTCGATCCTCGCCGGCGTGCTCTACACGGGCGGACCGCGGCCATACGGCTATGAGGGCCTCGGCGAGCTGTTCGTCTTCCTCTTCTTCGGGATCGTCGCGGTCGCCGGCTCCTATTTCGTGCAGGTCCAGACGCTGCCATGGCAGGCCTTCGCCTGCGCGGTCCCTGTCGGCCTGCTCGCCAGCGCGATCCTGGTCGTCAACAACGTGCGCGACCTGGAGACCGACCGGCGCGCCGGCAAGCGGACGCTGGCGGTCAGGCTCGGACGCTCGCGGGCGTGCGCGCTCTACACGGCGATGCTCGCCGGGGCGTTCTGCGCCCCGGTAGCGCTGTGGCTGGCCGGCGGCATGAGCCCGTGGCTGGTGCTCTGCCTGGCGGCGGCGCCGCTCGCGCTGCGCCTCGTGCGCACCGTGGCCACGCAAGTCGACGGAGCGAGCCTGAACGCAGCGCTCGCGAAGACCGGCGCCCTGCAGCTGATCTTCTGCCTGCTGCTCTCCGCGGGGATCCTCGCCGGCGGCGGGGTCGGCGGCTGAGCGCGAAGGGATCCGGTGCGTCTCAGCCTCCGGCGCCACAACCTCGCCCTGGCCACGCCGCTGCAGACGTCCTTCGGCACGATCGCCAGCCGCGAGATCGTCACCGTCCGCCTCGCCGACGAGGACGGGCTCGAGGGTCTCGGCGAAGCGGCGCCGCTGGAGCCCTATGACGGCGTGAGCATCGAGCGGACGATCCGCGCGCTGCGCTCCCACCAGGAGGCGATCGACGCGCTCGATCGCGCCCGCAAGAGCCCGGTCGGGGCGCCGGTCGAGCACGCGCGCAGCGATGCGGCCCGCCTGCTGGAGGCCTGCCGGCAGGCCGATCCGCTTCCGCAGGCGCTCGCCGCGATCGACATGGCGCTGTGGGACAGGGCCGGCCGGCGCGAGGGCAGGCCCGTCTGCGAGCTGATCGCCGACCGGCCGCAGCACACGGTGACGGTGAACGCCACGATCGCGGCCACCGATCGCGCCGCGGCGGCTGCCGAGGCGGCCGCCGCCGCGCAGGCGGGATTCCCCTGCGTGAAGGTGAAGGTCGGGCTCGGCGACGACGCGGGCCGCGTCGCAGCGGTGCGAGCGGCGCTCGGCCCCCGGGTGGCGCTGCGGCTCGACGCCAACGGCGCCCGGAGCGTGGAGCAGGCCGTGCGCGCGATCGACGCTCTCGCCCCCGCCGGCCTTGAGCTCGTGGAGGAGCCGACACACGGCCTGGAGGGCGTGCGCGCCGTCCGCGAGCAGGTAGCGGTCCGGATCGCGATCGACGAGACGGCGGCGCAGCCGGGCGCCCTCGGAGCGGGGGTGGCGGATGCCGTCTGCCTGAAGATCTCCCGTTGCGGGGGCATCTCCAGCCTGCTGGCAGCGGCCGCGCTCGTTCGAGCCTCAGGCGCCGAGGTCTACCTCGCCTCCACCCTCGACGGCCCCCTCGGCATCGCCGCGGCCGTCCATGCCGCCGCCGCGCTCTGCTCTCGCGGTCCTGTGGCGCCCTGCGGGCTTGCGACGCTGCAGATGTTCGACGGGCTCGGCGACCCGTTGCCGGTACGCGACGGCGCGATCGCGGTCCCAGGCGGGCCGGGGCTCGGCGTCGAGGCGCGGTAGCTCGCCCGGCCGGCCCGCGCCGCCGCACACGCCGCGACCGCCCCGCCGCCGCTCAGGCCGAGGCTGTGCCCGCCCAGCGCGAGCCGGCAGATCCAGCGCTGCCCGTCGCATCCGCGATCGCGGCGGCGACCGCCTGCGGATTGTCGAGCAGGAGCCCATGCCCGCCCTCCACGATCCGCAGCTGCGCCCGGGGCAGCGAGTCGGCGAGCCTGCGGGCGATCGCCACGTACTTGCCGTCGCGCTCTCCAGCGAGCACGACCGCCGGCATCGAAAGCTCGCCGAGGCGGCCCCACAGCGGGAGCATCCGGCCGGCGCCGAGGCCTCTCAGCGACGCGGCGAGCCCTGCCGGTCCGTGTCGCAGGTTGTCCTGCGCGGCGAGCCGCCGCGCCTGCGGGCTCTGATCGGCGAACAGCGGCTGGGCTCGCCACCGCCGCACGAACTCCTCATAGGGGCCCTCTTCGAGCTCTTGCGCCAGCAGCTCGTCGGAGGCGATCCGGACCTGCCGCTGCGCGGCGTCCTCGATCCCCGCCGTGGTGGACACGAGCACGAGCCTTGCCACGCGGTCGGGGGCGGCGAGCGCGAGATGCAGCGCGACCCTTCCACCCATCGAGTATCCGCAGAGCGCGAACCGCTGCTGCGGACTGCGTGCCAGCACGCTCTCAACGCAGCTCTCGAACGTGATCGGCTCCGCGTGCTGCTCCGCAAGCGAGCCGTGGCCGGGGAGATCCAGCGGGAGCGCTCGATAGCGTTCAGGGGGCAGCGCCCCGATCACAGCGTCGAAGGCGCGGCCCGTACCGCCGAATCCGTGCAGCAGCACGACGCTCTCCGACACGCAGACATCCTAGTCAGATGACATCCGCAACCGACACCCACGTGCTCCTGCGCGCGCTCGTCGACGAGCTGGCGCGGTGCGGGATGGAGGACGCCTGCACCTCGCCCGGCTCGCGCAGCACCCCGATGGTGCTCGCGCTCGCATCGGATCGCCGCCTTCGCTGCCACTCCCACATCGACGAGCGCTGCTCCGGCTTCTTCGCGCTCGGCCTCGCGAAGGCGTCCGGGCTGCCGGTCGCAATCACCTGCACCTCCGGCACCGCGGTGGCCGAGCTGCTGCCCGCCGCGATCGAGGCGCGGGAGGCACGGGTGCCGTTGCTGCTGCTCACCGCCGACAGGCCGACCGAGCTGCGGGAGAGCGGCGCCGGGCAGACGATCGACCAGATCAAGCTGTTCGGGAGCGCCGCGAAGTGGTTCTTCGAGGTCGACCTCCCCGACGCCGGCGAGGCGAGCCTTCGCTTCGTCCGCACGCTGGCCTGCCGGGCCTACTGGACCGCGCTGGAGGGACGCCCCGGAGCGGTGCACCTCAACTTCCCGCTGCGCGAGCCGCTCGTTCTCGACGGGCCGCTGCCCGCCGAGGCGACCGCGCGCGAAGACTCCCTGCCATATGTGAGCCGCCCGCCGGTGCGCCCCTCGGCGCCGGCCGCGCTGCGGCAGCTGGCCGAGACCGTCGCCGGCGCGAGCCGGGTCGTGCTCGTCGCAGGGCGGGACGAGCGGCGCCCCGATGCCGCCGCAAGCTCGCTCGCGCAGACGGCGGCGGAGCTCTGCGAGCACAGAGGATGGCCACTGCTCGCCGACCCCCTCTCCGGAGCCAGACGCGGAGGGGCGGCCATCGCCCACTACGACCTCCTTCTCCGCGATCCTGGCTTCGCGGAGCGGATGCGTCCCGACCTGGTGCTGAGGGTCGGCGATCTTCCGACCTCCAAGCCATTGCGGGCCTGGCTGGCTGCGCTCACCGGCACGCGCCAGATCGCGCTCGATCCGGAGGCGGCCTGGCAGGATCCCGCGAACGTGCTCAGCCATTCGCTGGCGCTCGATCCGCGGGCGGCGCTCGGAGCGCTCGCCGGGGAGGACGGG
This sequence comes from Solirubrobacterales bacterium, assembly GCA_027314825.1. Classification (GTDB taxonomy): domain Bacteria; phylum Actinomycetota; class Thermoleophilia; order Solirubrobacterales; family Solirubrobacteraceae; genus Palsa-744. Next base: position 5,804 of record DAHVAB010000050.1, on the reverse strand, counting down.
GCCGACATCGTCAACGGGCCGGACGCACCGAGCCAGCGACGGGCACGGCAGGATGCCGCCGACGGAGATTGGCTGGCGGGCTGGAGGAGCGCGGACGCGCGCGCGGCCGAGGCGATTCGCGGCCTGCTCGACGGAGAGCGGCTGAGCGAGCCATCGGTTGCGGCCGAGCTGGGCGTGCTGCTGCCGGCGCAGGCCACGCTGTTCGTCTCCTCCTCCATGCCCGTCCGGGACGTGGAGAGCTTCTGGCCCGTGCGAGCCGACCCGCCGCGGGTGCTCTCCAACCGGGGGGCGAACGGGATCGACGGGACCGTCTCCAGCGCGTTCGGCGCGGCGGCCGCCGGACGCGGGCCGGTCGTCCTGCTGATCGGCGACGTCGCCCTGGCCCACGACATCGGCGGCCTGCTCGCCTCCGGCCGCCTCGGCCTGAAGCTGACGATCGTGCTGATCGACAACGGCGGCGGCGGCATCTTCGACTTCCTGCCCGTGGCAAGGGCGCAGATCGCCCGCCAAGCGGACGCGACCGTCGAGATCGAGGATCTCTACACCCGGCACATCGCCACACCGACAGGGCTCGACTTCTCCCATGCCGCCGCCCTCTACGGGCTGCGGCACATGCCCGCGCCGGACATACCCGCCTTCCGCCAAGCCCTGGAGCGGAGCATCGCATCCCCGGAGAGCTGCATCATCGAGCTGCGCACCGAGCGCGCCCAGAACGTCACGGTGCACGAGCGCTGCTGGCGCGCGGTCTCGGCCGCGCTCGGCGGCGGCGAATCAGCCTGAGAGCGGCGGCGGCGGCGGCGAATCAGCCTGAGAGCAGCGGCGGCGGCTCAGCCTGAGAGCAGCGGCGGCGGCTCAGCCTGAGAGCAGCGGCAGCAGCGCGGCCAGCTTGATCTCCGTCTCGGCCAGCTCGGTGGCCGGATCGGAGTCGGCGACGATCCCGTTGCCTGCATAGCAGCGTGCGACGTTGCCGCGCAGCAGCGCGCAGCGCAGGGCGACGCACAGCTCGCCGTCGCCGGTCGCATCGCTCCAGCCGACCGGGCCCGCATACCAGCCGCGGTCGAGACCCTCCAGCGCGGGGATCAGCTGCAACGCCGGGGCCGAAGGCTCGCCACCGACGGCGGGAGTGGGGTGCATCAGGCCGGCCAGCTCGATCACGTCGATCGGCGCGGCGAGCTGCGCCCTGATCGGGGTGGCGAGATGCTGGATGTTCGCGATCTTCGCGAGCGTCGGCTCCCTGGCCGCCGCCACCCAGACCGCGTACGGGCGCAGGGTGCGTTCGATCCTTCTCGCCACGATCGCGTGCTCCTCACGGTATCCAGGGGAGCGCAGCAGCTGCTCCCCGAGATGGTCGTCGACGGCCGGGTCGGCGCTGCGGCGAGTGGAGCCGGCCAGGGCGAGCGTGCTCAGACGTTGACCCTCCCTTCGCACGAGCAGCTCAGGGCTGGCGGCCACGAGCGTCGCATCTCCCCTTCCCACGCAGAGCACGAAGCAGCCCGAGAAGGCCTCCCGCAGCACGCCGAAGACGGCGGCCGGGTCGTAGGGGCGCGGAGCGTGCACCTGCACCTCGCGCGCCAGCACGATCTTCTCGATCGCGCCGTTGCCGATCAGCTCTTTGGCGCGGGCGACCGCCGCCTCATAGTGCTCCGGCGGCATCGCGCTGGAGACGATGAACCGTCCGACGGGGTCGGGGTCGAGCATCGGGATCTCCCGCTCGCCCAGCTCCTGCAGGCGCGCCTGCAGCCGCGCGAGCACATGCTCGACGGTGTCGTCCGGCGCGAGCAGCGCGCTCACGGTGAGGCGCACCGCTCCCTGCCGGCGCACGATCGCGATCTCAGGCACCAGAAGAGATGCGGCCGGGAAGCCGATCCATGCGGGCGCCTGCGAGCCCGAGTCGGCGAACGCGAAGCCGCCGAGGGCCAGCGGCCCGGCGCCATCCGCGGTGCCGTGCGCGCGGCTCACCCCACCGGCGGCCAGCTCGCGCCACGCGCGCGCGAGATCCGCGAAGCGGCGAGGGCCCGAGGCCTCCAGCACAGCCGCCTGGCCCAGGGCGGCGAGCGCCATCCTGCCGCGCTCGGGCTGCTCGAACAGGAACCAGGGCTCTCCCTGACGGCGCGAGCAGATCGCGACCGCGCTCGGGTCCGTCTGCGCCGCAAGCGGGACGGTCAGCGAGGCGAGCGTTGGCGCGCCGCGCCTGCGGGCACGGCCGATCGCGGCGCCCAACGCCTGTGAGAGCGGGTCGTCGATCTCCGCCGGCAGGCGCAGCCGCCCGCGCTGGGAGGAATGGACGGCGCGGTTGCCCGCAGCGATGCCGGCGCGATCATCCACCATGGCGATTCTATTCGCGCTCGCCGGCTCGCGGCACGACCGGGAGCCGGCCCCGACGCGGCGGAGCGGCCGCGCTCATGTGGCACCGCGGCCCCGGCCAGGTGGCGGCGCGCCCCCGCTCAGGTGGCGGATAGGCCCCGCTCAGGTGGCGGAGCGGCCGCGCGAGATCGCGATCTCGCCGGAGCGCATCATCTCGATGAGGCCGAACGGCCTGATCATGCTCTCGAAGGCCTCGACCTTCTCGGTCGTTCCGGTCACCTCGACGACCACCGACCGTTTCGTCACGTCGACGATCTTGCCTCTGAATATCTCCGTGATCTGCATCAGCTCGCCGCGCTGGGCGCCGTCGACGGCCACCTTGAACAGGGCGAGCTCCCTGGTCACCGTCTCGGACGGCTCCAGATCCCTGATCTTCAGCACGTTGATGAGCTTGTGCAGCTGCTTGGTGACCTGATCGATCGGATGAACGGCGCCGTCGAGGGTGAGCGTGATCCGGGAGAGCCGCTCATCGTCGGTCGGCCCGACGGTGAGCGTGTCGATGTTGAAGCCGCGGCGGGCGAAGAGGCCGGCGATCCTGGTCAGCACGCCGGTCTTGTTCTCCACCAGGATCGAGAGCGTGTGCTTGCGGCCGGTCCGCATCCTCCCGGCCGCTTCCAGCTCATCGAGGCTCAGCGGCTCCTTGATCCCCGGCTCGCCCAACGCTCAGCCCACCATCTCGCGGGCCGGCTGTCCGGCCGGGATCATCGGGAACGTGTTCTCCTCGCGGGTCACCTTCACATCCACCACGACCGGCCCCTCGATCTCGATCGCCCGTCGCATGTCCTCCACGAGCGTGTGCTTGTTCTCCAGGCGCATGCCGGTCGCCCCGTAGGCCTCCGCGAGCTTGACGAAGTCCGGGTGGGCGCCCACCTCCACGTGGCTGTAGCGGCGCTCCCAGAAGAGCTCCTGCCACTGCCTGACCATCCCCAGGTAGCCGTTGTCCATGATGAACACCTTGATCGGGATCTTCTCCTGAGCGCAGGTCGCGAGCTCCTGGGAGTTCATCTGCACCGAGCCGTCCCCGGCGATGCAGCAGACCAGCCGATCGGGGCAGCCCACCGCGGCCCCCATCGCCGCCGGCAGGCCGAAGCCCATCGTGCCGAGCCCGCCGGAGTTGATCCACCGCCTGGGCTCGGAGAAGTGGTAGTACTGCGCCGCCCACATCTGGTGCTGGCCGACGTCGCTGGTGATGATCGCCTCGCCGCCGGTCGCCTCATACAGCGCCTCGATCATGTACTGGGGCTTTATCTCCGAGTCGGCCGAGTCCTCGTAGGCGAGCGGGTGGCGCGCTCGCCACTGCTCGATCCGCTCCCACCACTCCGCGAGGCGCGAGGTGTCGGGGCTGAGGGCCCTGTACTCGAGCACGAGCTTTGAGAGCACGTGCCCGGCGTCGCCCACGATCGGGATGTGGGCCGCCACGTTCTTGGAGATCTCGGCGGGGTCGATGTCGATGTGGATGAACTTGGCCGCCGGCGCGAACTCCGAGAGCTTGCCGGTCACCCGGTCGTCGAAGCGCGCCCCGACGGCGCAGATCAGATCGGCCTCGTCCATCGCGTAGTTGGCCGCCCTGGTCCCGTGCATGCCGAGCATTCCCAGCCACTGCGGGTGCGTCGCCGGGAAGGCGCCCAGTCCCATCAGGGTGCATGTGACCGGCAGCCGGTCGGATGTCGCGAGCGCGATCAGCTCAGCGGAGGCGCCGGCGCCCACCACGCCCCCGCCGGCGTAGATCACGGGCCGCCGGGCCGCTGCAAGCGCCTTGGCGGCCTGGCGTATCTGCTTCTGGTTGCCCTCCAGCGTCGGCTGATAGCCGGGCAGCTGCGTGGCTGTGACCGGCTCGTAGACGATCTCCGCGCGGGAGAGATCCTGCGGGATGTCCACCAGGACCGGGCCGGGCCGGCCGGTGCGTGCGATGTGGAAGGCGTCGTGGATCGCCTGAGGGATCTCGTCCGGGTGCTGGATCATGAAGGAGTGCTTGACGACCGGCATCGTGATCCCGATCGTGTCGGCCTCCTGGAAGCCGTCGGTGCCGAGCAGCTCGGTGCGCACCTGGCCGGTGATGAAGACGACGGGGACCGAGTCCATCATCGCGTCGCAGATCGGCGTGATGAGGTTGGTGGCGCCGGGGCCGCTCGTCGCAAGCGCGACCCCCACCCTGCCGGTCGCCTTCGCGTACCCCTCGGCGGCATGCCCGCCGCCGGCCTCGTGGCGGACCAGGATGTGACGGATCCCGCCGTCGACGAAGGCGTCGTAGGTGGGAAGGTTGGCGCCTCCGGGCAGGCCGAAGACGACATCGACGCCCTCCGCCTTCAAGCATTCCATGATCGCGTCGACCGCTCGCATATCGGCAGTCTAACAGTGGGTTTTCGCCGAGCTCAGCCCGAATCGGCCGATAGCGGGTGCAGTCTCGGCGGATCCGGGCTCAGCTGGCACCGATGCCGATGCCGATGCCGAGCACGATCGCGCCCCCGAGGGTGACGACCACGAGCGAGGAGCGCAGTGAGACCTCCAGGAACCGGTTGCGCACCCAGGCGATCACGAACAGCTCGATCGCGACCACGATCCCGGCGATTATCAGCGCCTCGTGCACTTCGGAGATCAGGAACGGCAGGGTGTGGAAGATGCCGCCGATCGCGGTCATCAGGCCGGTGATCAGTCCGCGCACCGTCGCGGAGCCGCGACCGGTCGACTCCCCCGTGTCGGAGAGCGCCTCCGACATGCCCATGCTCACCCCGGCGCCGAGCGCCGTCGCCAGCCCGACCACGAACGCGGTGTGGGAATCCGATGAGATGGCGGCCGCGAAGATCGGCGCCAGCGAGGAGACGGTCCCGTCGATCAGCCCGACCAGGCCGGGCTGGACCACCCGCAGCACGAAGTCGACCTCTGTCTCGTAGCCGAGCCGGTGGATCAGCTTCGCGATCGGGCCCTCTTCCCGGCGAGCTTCGCGCCTGGCCTTGCGGTCCTTGGTCATCTCCTCGGTGCTGGCCATCTGCGACCACTATAGCAAGTCAATTCAAATAAGGGTGGCCTAACTGTACTGAGGCGACCCTAATAGGCTTTACAATGGTGCACATATGATCGCCGATCGCGACATGGCGGAGCTCGACCACAGGCTGGAGGGCCTGCTGCGCGCGGGCGGCTACCGGGTCACCTCGCAGCGGCTGCTCGTCCACCGCGCGGTGTGTGCGCAGGAGCGCCACCTCACCGCCGAGCAGGTGCTCGACTCGGTCTCCGGCGCGCTGCCGAGCATCTCGCTGCCCACCATCTACGCGACCCTGGAGCTGCTTGAGGACCTGGGGCTCGTGCGCCGCTTCTCGACCGGCACCGGCGCCGTGATCTTCGAGGCACGCACCACCCCTCACGCACACGCCGTCTGCCGCCGCTGCGGGCAGATCGCCGACCTGGAGGGCGCGGAGCTCGAGGCGCATGCGCGAAGGAGCGCC
>DAHVAB010000004.1 GCA_027314825.1 Solirubrobacterales bacterium | reverse complement strand
GGCGAGAGCACGACCGCGGCCCGGCGGATCGGGCGGCCCGCGGCGGGCCGGCCCGCGGGGCTCCCGGCTCAGCCTTCGCCGGGGTGGGCCTGCAGGATCTCCTCGCCCGACTCGCCGGTGCGAACCCGCCAGGCCTGCTCGACAGGCAGAACGAAGATCTTGCCGTCGCCGACGTTGCCGGTGCGGCCGTGCTTGAGGATGGTGTCCACGATCGTCTGCACATCGCCGTCGGCGACGACACACTCGATCTTTATCTTCGGTCGAAGCCAGCTGGTCAGCTCGGCGCCGCGGTAGCGCTCGGTGATCCCGCGCTGCCTGCCGGAGCCCTTGGCTTCCATCACCGACAGCGACGGGAAGCCGAGCTCCAGCAGCTCGATCCTGATCGGCTCGAACGCCTCGTGGCGGATGAAAGCCTCGACCTTCTTCATGCGGTCACGTCCGGGTCTGAGAGTGGGCCGGTGCCGATCCTAAGGCTCGCAGGGACGGCACCATAGCCGATCAGCTCGGGGCTGGGGATGAACTGTTCGGGATAGCCGTACATCCCGTGCTCGGAGATGTCAAGGCCAACGTTCTCTTCCTGGGGGGAGACCCGCAGCCCGATCGTGCGGTCGATGAGCCAGAAGACGGCGTAGGAGCTCACGAAGACGAACGCGAAGGTGACGATCACCCCCACCGCCTGCGAGCCGAGCTGGGTGAAGGAGCCCGTGTAGAGAAGGCCGCCATGGCTGCCCGGCAGGTTGTGGGCGGCCAGCAGCGGGGTGGCGAACAGGCCCAGTGAGAGCGCACCCCAGATGCCGGCGAGCAGGTGGGCTGAGAGCACGCCGATCGGGTCGTCCACGCGGCGGTCGATCCGGATCACCCCGAAGACGACGATCACCCCTGCGACCGCGCCGATCACGACGGCCGCCCAGGGCTTCACATAGCCGGCCGGGCCGGTGATCGCGACGAGGCCCGCGATCGCGCCGTTGCCGGCCATGCCGATGTCGAATGTCTTGGTGAGCATCCACATCACCGCCAGCGCCGCCAGCACCCCGGCGGAGCCCGCGAGCTGGGTGATGAGGACGATCTCCGGGAAGCGGCCGTCGAGCGCGTTCAGCGTGGAGCCCGGGTTGAAGCCGAACCAGCCGAGCCAGAGGATCAGGATGCCCAGGCCGAACAGGGGCATGTTGTGGCCGGGGATGGCGCGCGGTTTGCCGTCCGGCGCGTACTTGCCGCGACGCGGGCCGAGCAGCAGCAGCACGGCGAGCGCCGCGGCGCCGGCCGTGACGTCGACGACGATCGAGCCGGCGAAGTCCTGTACGTGCAGGTCGGCTCGCAGCCAGCCGTCAGCGAAGATCCAGTGGGCGATGACCGGGTAGATGATCCCCGCGAAGATCGGGGCGTAGATGAGGTAGACGCCGAACTTGACCCGCTCCAGCGTGGTGCCCCAGACGATCGCCAGCGCGATCGCGCAGAAGACGAACTCGAAGAACCAGAGGGTGTCGGGGGTGACGCCCTTCGGGTTGATCGGGTAGGCGAGCGGAAAGGCGCTCTGGCCTTCGGTGAAGAAGCCGTGGGTGCCGAGCAACAGGCCGCCGGAGCCGAAGGAGAAGGCGAAGCCGACCGCCCAGAAGACGATCCCGCAGATCGCGAAGTTGGCGAGGATCTTGGCGACGATCGAGCCGGCGTTCTTGCCGCGCACGAAGCCGACCTCCACCATCGCAAGGCCGGCCTGCATGAACATGACGAAGAGGCCCGCGACGACCACCCAGGCGGAGTTCAGTCCGAGGTCGGTGCTGAGGCGCCCCTGCAGCCCGAGCACTTCCAGCGAGGGCGCCGCGGACGCGCTGGGCGCGAGCAGCGCCGCCGCCGCGAGGGCGAGCGCGAGCGCAAGCAGCAGCATGCGCGGGCGTGCGCGATGTGAACGGAGGGCAGACATGGACGGGATCGGCCCCGCCGGGACCGGCCGGGACACTACACGCAGCGCGCCGATCGCTGTCGGGGAGCGGGAGGCGGAGCGCTCAGGCCGCCCGCGCCCGGCACAAGGCAGGAGTCGGCTGAGCGCTCAGGCCACTCGCACCGGATGTGAGGGAGCAGTCGGCGGAGCGCTCAGGCCAGCTGTGTGCGCCGTCCGGCGAGCTGCAGCCTGATCAGGCCGACGCTGCGGCGGCCGTAGCCCCAGGAGGTGACCGCTTCCAGCTGCACCGGGGCGCCATCGTGGCGCAGCAGCGCGAGCACCGGCCTGCGCAGGCGCAGGGTGACCGGGTCGACGCGCCGCTGGCGCAACAGCAGCCTACGGTGCACGATCACCGCCGGCTGCGGCGCCCGCGCGGCCCAGCGCCGCCAGGCGACCGGCAGGCTGCGCCATTCGCCGGTGCCCGGCCTCGATTCCCAGATGCCGCGTTCGGCGCTCGCGATGCGCAGCGTCAGCGTGCCCCGGCACGCCGTGCTCTTGGCCGCACAGCTGAGGAAGACGATAGCTTCGCCCCGGGGTGTGACCAGCACGCTCTGGGGAGGCACCCTGATCGCCCTGGAGCCGTGTGCGGCGCCGAAGCGGGCCTGCGCGATCGGGGCCAGCGCCGCGAGCAGCGCGAAGGCTGCAAGCAGTGAGGCGGGGAGACGGCGACGGTTCGACATGCTCGCGATGGTACAGCGGCCCCCCGCCGCGCGGCGCCGGCTGCAATCACCCGTTCGCCGGCAGCAGCGGCGAGCGCGGGCGGGCCGCCATCCCACGCGCATCGGCGAGCTGCTCCAGCATCAGCGCGGTGTCGGCGATCGCGACGCCGGTGAGATGCTGCTCGCGGCCCTCGAAGTCGGCGAGAATCGCCCCCACCGCCGCCGCGTAGGAGCCGGGGTCCCGCTCGGCCAGCGCGGCGATCGCGGCGGCCGCGCGCTGGAAGGCCGGCGATCCGGTCCGCATGCCGTCCGCGGCGGCGCCCGCCAGGGTGTCTTCGTCTCGCACGAGGGCGGCGAGGGCGAGGGCGTAGGAGGCGGCGGCCGAGGAGGAGGCGGCCTCCTTGAGCGTCTGCGCGGGGCAGTCGAGCGAGCGCTGCAGCTCCGTTATGACGTAGGCGGCCGGCTCGCTGGCCTGGCCGCCGATGATCGACGCCTTCAGCATCCCGATCAGACGGCCGTAGCTGGCGGGCGGCGCCGCCTCCCAGGAGGACCTGTAGAGGGCGGCGGCGCGCAGCATCGCCTCCGCGCCCGCGGCCTCCTGCCCGGCCAGGAGCAGCCTCTGGCCCTCCGCCTCGGCGGCGAGCGCGTCATGCAGCAGTTCGAGGTGCGGCCCGGGAGCGAGAGGCACCGGTGGAGGATAGCCGCAGGGCCCGCCCGCGCCACGCCGAAAGCCGGCTCACGCCGCTCCGCACGTCCGCTCACACGCCGCTGCGCAGGTCCGCACTCACGCCGCTAGGCAGGCCAGCTCACACGGCGGCGCGAAACCTCTCACGCAGCGCCGCACGCCCGCTCGCACACCGCCGGAGGCCAGCGCCCGATCGCCTAAGCTGTCGGCATGGCTGTCATCGACGTGACGGAAGCCACCTTCGAAGCCGAGGTGATCGAGCGCTCGCGGAGCGTGCCGGTCGTGGTCGACTTCTGGGCCGAGTGGTGCGGCCCGTGCCGCCAGCTCGGGCCGATCCTGGAGGCGGCGGCCGCCAAGCGGGAGGGCAAGGTAGTGCTCGCCAAGCTTGACACCGACTCCAATCAGCCTTTGGCGCAGGCGTTCCAGATCCGGGGGATCCCGGCGGTGAAGGCGTTCAAGGACGGCCATGTCGTCTCTGAATTCGTCGGCGCGCAGGGCCGACCGGCCGTCGAGCAGTTCTTCGACGCGCTCGTGCCCTCGGAGGCCGACGCACTCGTGGAGGGCGGCGATGAGGTGGGGCTGCGGCGGGCCCTGGAGATGGAGCCCGGCCGCGCCGACGCGGCGCTGCCGCTGGCGAGGCTCCTGCTGGAGCGCGGCGAGGCCGAGGAGGCGCTCTCGATCCTCGAGAACGTGGCCGGCGACTTCCAGGCGGAGGGTCTGGCCGCCCGGCTGCGCCTGCAGCGCGACGGCATGCTCGAGCAGGAGCTCGCGACGCTCGATCGGGGCGAGCTGGAGCAGGCGCTGCAGATGCTGATCGCGGCGCTCGGCTCCGAGAACGGCCACCGCGAAGATGTGCGGCGCGTGATCGTCGGCGAGCTCGACGCGCTCGGCCCGGAGCACCCACTCGCCCGCGAGACGCGGCGCAAGCTGGCAGCCGCGCTCTACTGAGCCGCTCGGAGCCGAGCACCCGCTCGCCCTTGAGACGCGGCACAAGCTGGCAGCCGCGCTCTACTGACCCGCTTCGCCCAGCTCCTGCGCCTGCGCGTCTGTCAACTGCACGTCGGCGGCGCCGAGGTTCTCCTCCAGGTGCGCGACGCTCGCGGTTCCGGGGATCGGCAGCATCACCGGCGAGCGCCACAGCAGCCATGCGAGCGCGAGCTGCGCCGGCGTGGCGCCGAGCCTGTCGGCGAGATCGCGCAGCGGGCCGCCCTGCCCCGTAAGCTCGCCGGTCTGCAGCGGAAACCACGGGATGAACGCGATCCCCTCCTTCTCACAGTGCTCCAGCAACGGCTCGGCGTTGCGGTTGACGAGGTTGAAGTGGTTCTGCACGGAGACGATCGTCGCGGTGCCCTGCGCCTCCTGCAGCTGCTCCACGCTCACCTCGGAGAGACCGATCTGCGCGATCTTGCCCTCCTGCTGCATCAGCGCCAGCTCACCCACCTGATCGGCGAGCGGAACCTGTGGGTCGATCCTATGCAGCTGCAGCAGGTCGATCCGCTCCACCCCCAGGTGGCGCAGGCTCAGCTCCACCTGCTGGCGCAGATATTCGGGGCGGCCGACCGGCAGCCAGCGGTTCGGCCCCTGCCGGGTGAGCCCCGCCTTGGTGGCGATCACAAGGTCGTCCGCATACGGGTGCAAAGCCTTCTTGATCAGCTGCTCTGAGACGAACGGCCCGTAGGCGTCGGCCGTATCGATCAGGTTGACGCCGAGCTCGACGGCGCGGCGCAGGACCGCGATCGCTTCCTGCGGGCTGTCCGGCTCGCCCCAGATCCCCGGCCCTGTGAGCTGCATGGCGCCATATCCGAGCCGGCACACGCTGACAGCGCCGCCGATCTCGAAGGTGCCAGCATTGGCGATTGTGCTCGTGCGCATGTTCGCTCCCGTTCGCTCCGGCTGCCAGTTCTCGCTTCGCTACCCACTTCTCACTGCGACTATCCATGAAGTATCGAGCACGCCGGCTCGACGGGCGGCGGCACCGGCTGCTTCCCCGCTTCTCCGAGCCGCCGGCGGCACCGGCTGCCCCTCTCCGAGCCGGCGGCGGCAGCCGCGTTCATCCATCTGGGCGCGGGAAGCTGTTGTAGGCTCATCTGGCGACCGGCGACCGGCGACCGGCGACCGGCGACCGGCGACCGGCGACCGGCGATGGCGATCCGGCTCGCCGGTCTCGCGCGCAAGCCGCGAGGAGGTCTCGCCGTGATCGAGCAGGGCCGGCAAGCATGAGGCAGGGCAGGCGAAGACGCGGATGAGCATGCGCGAGACCTACGAGGCGCCCACCGGAGAGCAGCCGACCCTCGATCGCGCCGAGGGCGCGGCGACGCTCGCGCCCGAGCGCGGCCGAGTCAGACAGACATGGCAGCGCCTGCGCCACGGCACGGTGCGAGAGGCGCTGCTCGCAGCGGCGCTCGCAGTCGCCACAGTGGCCGTGCTGCGGGTGCTCGTTCCGGTCGGGATCGACTCGGCCGCACACGCCTACCAAACGCTTCGCTTCGTGCACGCAGGCTTCCAGTTCTGGGACAACTACTGGTACGACGGGCGCTACTCGTTCATCGACTACTCGCTGCTCTACTACCCGATCGCCGCGATCCTCGGGCAGTTCACCGCCATGCTCGCCACGCTCGGCGCCAGCGGCTTCCTGTTCGCGCGACTCATCACCGAGAAGTTCGAGGTGCGCTCGCCGTGGCCGGTGCGCCTGTTCGCGATCAGCGCCGCCTTCTGCGTCTGGCTGAGCGGCGAGTACCCGTTCGCGCTGGGGCTGGCGCTCGGGCTGGCCTCGCTCGCGCTGAGCGGCCACCGGCGACTGCCGCTGGCGGCGTTGGCGGCGTTGGCGACGCTGCTGGCCAGCCCGCTGGCCTTCGTGCTGCTGCTCATGTCCTACGGCGGCATAGCGCTCGGCGCGGGCAGCGTCGGCCGGCTGCTGAGGCTGCTGCTGGCCAGGGTGGACCTGGTGATCGGGCTCGGGCTGTGTGTCGCGGTCGCGCTCGGCCTGCAGGCGGAGTTCCCGGTCACCGGCACCTTCCACTACAACTTCTGGGCCCTCTTCCAGGTTCTCGCGATGAGCGGGATCGCATTGGCGGTCTCCACCGACATGAGCGGCGTCGCGCCGATCCGGGGCCTCTTCGCAGCGATGGCGATCGCGGCGCTCGGGGCCTACGTGATCCCCTCCCCGCTCGGCGGCAACGCGACCCGGCTGGTCAACTACGTCGGCGCCCCGCTGATCTGGCTGCTGTTGGCCCGGCGCCTGCAGGAGCAGCGGATCTCCGGCGGACTCGCCGCCGGCCTGGGTGCGCTCACGCTCGCCGGCCAGATCACCCCCACGCTGATCAGCGCGGCGATCGCGCTCGGAGCCCCATCGGCCGGCGCCGCGTTCTGGAAGGGAGCGATCCGATTCCTGCGCGCGCACGCCAACCCGAGCTTCAGGGTCGAGGCGACCGACACGGCCGGCCACTGGGACGCCTACTACCTGCCGGCCGCAGGAATCCCGATCGTGCGCGGGTGGTTCCGCCAGGACGACTTCCCCCACAACGCGCTGCTGTACCGCTCCCGCATCTCCCCCGCCGAATACCGCGGATGGCTGCGGCGCAACGCGGTCCGCTACGTGGTGGCGGCCCGCTCGCCGCTCGACTACAGCGCAGAATCGGAGGCGCGCCTGCTCGCCTCCGGACGCTCGGGGCTCGTGCCCGTGTACCGCAACTCGACGGTGACGATCTACGAGCTGCCGCACGCCACGCCGCTGATTCTCGCCCCGCCGGGGCGCAACGCATCGGTGATCCGCCGCGGCCACGCCTCCCTCAGGCTGAGGGTGAGCGGTCCGGGCCGCTACCGGCTGGCCGTCAACTACACCCCCTACTGGCGGGCACAGCCGAAGCGCAGCGCCTGCGTCTCGCGCGCTGCAAAAGGATTCAGCTACATCACCGCCGCGCGCGCAGGGATCATCAAGGTCCGCTTCGAACCGACGCTCAGGGCGCTGCTCGTCGGCTCACCGGCCAGCTGCCACATCGCCGGTGCGGCGACGCCCTGAGGCGTCACGTTCAGGAGCCCGCCAGCCGGCGGATCGGCGGATCGGCGGATCGGCGGATCGGCGGATCGGCGGGGCCGCCACACTGTGAGACGGCACGCTCAGGAGCCGGCGAGCCGCGCGATCGCGCCACCTCGCTCCGCCTCGGCGCGCTCCCAGCCACGAACGGTGACGCGCAGGCGCAGGTAGCCGGCGATGCCGGGCAGGGTCGGCAGCCAGAAGGAGATCGCCCGGTAGGCGAGGACGGCGACGACCGCCTGTCCGGGAGCGACGCCGAAGGCGATGAACGCGCCGATCATCCCACCCTCGATGCCGCCGATCCCGCCGGGCAGGGGCAGCAGCCCGGCCAGCGTGCCGAGGAAGTACCCCATCACGACCACCGCGATCTCCGGGTCGGCCGAGAACGCCCGGAAGGAGCACCACAGAACCGCCACGTCAAATCCCCAGTCGGCGAGCGCGGCCAGCAATCCGGGACTCGGCGGCCTGGCCACGAGCCGGAGCGCGGAGCGCACGCCGCTCCGCAGGGTGGCGGCGGCACTCGGCAGCCAGCGCGTCAGGCGCCCGGGCAGCGTCGCCGTCGCCGGATCCCCCGGCAGCGCCGCCAGGCTCAGCACCACGACGATCACGGTCAACCCTGCGATCGCCGGCAGCACGGTCAGAGCGAACGGGCCGCCGCCAGGGAACAGGCCCAGCCAGAGGCCGATGCCGCAGGCGACCAGCGCGGCCATATAGACGGCATACTGGATCACGAGCTTCGTGACGATCCTGGAGCCGATCGTGCGCGAAGGCATGCCCGAGCGGCTCAGCGCCCACACGGTGACGGCGAAGCCGCCGGCGCCGCCGGTCGCCAGCAGGCGCAGCGCGGCGATCCCGGCGAGCGGTATCTGCAGGCTCGCCCGCCAGCCGATCCGCGTATCCCCGCGGCCGATCACGCTTCCGAACAGCGCCGCGTAACCGCCGATCGAGAGCAGCTCCAGCACGGCCGCCAGGGCGAGCCAGGACGGGGCGCCGTGGCGCAGCCGCCCCCACGTGTGGCCGAGGCCGGCAACCGCCGGCACGAGCAGGTACATGCCGCCGATCGCGGCCATGGCGAGCAGCACGCTGAGCGCGATCCGGCGGCGGCCGATCGCAGGGTGGCGCTCACCGGCGGCGGGCGCGTCCCGGTCGGCCGGCTGCGCCCCGTCCGCGGGGCGCGCCTCGCCCGCAGGCCCAGTGCCATCGGCCGGCTGCGCCACGTCCGTCGGCCGCTCGCCCCTCCCGGTCCCGCCCGGTCCGCGCCGCTCACCGCCGTGCACGGAGGCCCGCGAATCCGCGACTGGATCGTGATCGCCGGCGCCGTCCCCGGCGCTACCATCGCCCGCACGTGCCATCGAGCGCAGGGCCGGCTCGCGCGGCGGATCGCTCCCGGCCACGCGTCTGACTGCTGGACAGGGCTCGGCGATATGACTCACTATGCGCTCTGCCTTTAGCGTAGCGTTATCTGGGCGCACGCCACCGGTGAGGCCGCCCCGCGATCGGCCGCGGATCGGCGCCGCCGCCGCCGCTCAGCGCGACTCCTCGGCGAGCAGGATCGGATTCCCGGAAGGGTCGTGCAGGAGCGTGCCCTGCTCGACGTCCGCCATCTTCAGGCCGGCGGCCGCGGCGGCGGCGATCGCGCCCGCCAGCCGCTCGGGCGCCAGGCTCAGCGTGACCCTCCGCAGGCTCGCCGAACCGGGGGGCGGCTGGCCGCGGCCGGCGCTCTCCCACGTGTTCGCGCCGATGTGATGGTGATATCCGCCCTCGGCGAGGAAAGCGGCCTGCCCGGCGAGCTCGGCCATCAGCTGCAGGCCGAGAATCTCCCGGTAGAAGACGATCGTCGGCGCCAGCCCGGAGACCCGCAGGTGAACGTGGCCGATCCTCGTCCCCGGGGCCAGCCGGGAGAAGGGACGGTGGGCCGGTTGGCCGAGCTCCGCGAGCAGCGAGCGGGTATCCAGAGGAAGCGTGCCCATCCGCTGCGCTACCTGCCCCTCCCAGACCTCGCGGGGACGGTCAGCGTAGATCTCCAGGCCGTGACCGTCGGGATCGGAGAGGTAGAGCGCCTCGCTGACGAAATGGTCTGCGACGCCGGCGAGCGCGATCCGCTCGCGGATGGCGTGAGCCAGCCATTCGGCGAGATCGCGGCGCTCCGGGACCAGCAGGGCGACGTGATACAAGCCGCAGTAGCCGTGCGACGGCCTGGCGCCGGGCTGCTCGCTCAGCACGAGCAGCGGCTCCCCGCCGACGCCGATCGCTACGCCGCCGTCGTCGTCGTCGTCGTCGCGATCCTCAAGCGGCGCGAGCCCGATCGCATCCTCATACCAGGCGATCGAGCGGCGCAGGTCCGCGACCGTCAGGTGCACCGGGCCGAGGCGCATGGCCGTGCCCTCAGTCTTCCGCGGGCGCCGGTGCGGCGCGGTGCTCGACCGGCTGTGGGTGGGACGCAGGCACTGCTCGGAGGCTAGCGGCCGCAGAGGTGGCAGCCAAGCCCGCTCACCCTGTCCGTCAACATAGTCGCCGGCGAGGCTCGTCTCACCGCAGGCAACAACCTGGAGGCGCTCGATTCCGAAGGCGAGCGCGGCTCGGAGGGGGCGGTGTCTACTCGAAACCTCAGAGCTCCAGATGTCAGAGAGCGTGCGAGGGTGGCGGCGGCCTGTGGCCCGGTCGATCGCCGAAGCCCTATGCTCCACCCCATGGCCACGGGGGGTGCGTGGACGTGGAGGTGAGGCTCACCGGCCGGATGCAGAGGCTCCGGCTGGCAAGCCCGATCCTCGCCTGCCTGCTCTGCCTCGCCCTGTTCGTCGTGGCGATGGCGGCCGACGCATCCGTGGCTCGCGCGGCATCGGGCTTTCAGATCGAGAGCTACAGCCTCAGCGCCACCGAAGAAGGCGGGGCGCCCGACACGCAGGCGGGCTCCCATCCCCACACGCTGAGCGCCGAAGCGGTGCTCGCACACGAAGCGTCCAACCCAGCAGACGAAGTCAAGGCGATGAGCATCGAGCTGCCGCCAGGACTCATCGTCGATCCGCTCGTCGTGCCGCACGAAACCCTCGCGGGCGAAGCGCAGATCGAGGCGGGAGGATCCTCAGTCTCGGCGCCCCTGGAAACGCTCGCCCCGCAGGCGGGAGAGCTCGGCGCGCTCGGCTTCAAGCTCGGCGGCGTCCCGGTCCGGATCGGCGTCGCGATCGCCGAGGAAGGCAGCCGGGCGTCAGGCGACGGCGGCTACCGGATGACGCTCGACATCCACGACCTGCCGGCGGTGGCGGACATCGAATCGC
Organism: Solirubrobacterales bacterium; assembly: GCA_027314825.1. Lineage (GTDB taxonomy): Bacteria > Actinomycetota > Thermoleophilia > Solirubrobacterales > Solirubrobacteraceae > Palsa-744. The sequence continues at coordinate 13,792 of DAHVAB010000004.1, read as the reverse complement.
TCAAGCTGGTGATCGACAGGGCCGCACCGAGCATCGTGACGCTGCCGACATCGTGTACCGCGGCGCCGCAGAGCACGCTACAGGCGGAATCGTGGGGATCTGACCTCGCATCGCAGTCGAGCTCGCTGCCACAGATGAGCGGTTGCGGCGAACCGCCGTTCGCGCCCACACTGAGCGTCTTCCCGGAGGTGTTTCAGGCGAGCGAGCCATCGGGATACACGCTTTCGTTCCAGGTACCCCAGAGCCAGCTCGCCTCCGGCCCCGCCACTGCGCAGATGCAGAGCGCGAGCATCCTCCTGCCCGCCGGCGTCTCGGTGTCGCTGTCGGCCACCCACGGCCTGGAAGGCTGCAGAGAAGCGCAGGTCGCCCTGGCCACGGCGCAGCCGGCGCAGTGTCCAGGCGCCGCGAGGCTCGGCGACGTCGAAATCAAGACCCCGCTGCTCTCCGAACCGCTGCGGGGAGACATCTTCCTCGCGACCCCTGAGGCCAACCCGTTCGGGAGCCTCGTCTCCGTCTACGTGGCGGCTGAAGCACCGAGCTCCGGCACCGTGATCAAGCTCGCCGGCGAGATGCTTCTCAACCCGAGCACCGGACAGGCGGCCCTCAGATTCGAGGATATGCCGCAGCTGCCGATTGGCGAGATCCGCCTGCGCCTGTTCGGCGGCCCGCGAGCCCTGCTCTCCAATCCGCCGACCTGCGGGCCGGCCACGAGCACCGCGGCGCTCGCGCCCTGGAGCGGGCAGGCCGCCGCGATGCCGAGCTCCTCATTCGTGGTGAGCGAAGGCGCGAACGGCGCGCCCTGCGCGAGCCCGGCGCCCTTCGAACCGAAGGTCCGCGTCGAACCGACGAGCGTGCCGGCCGGCGCAACCAGCGCACTGCTTCTCTCGCTCTCACGCGGGCCGGGGCAACAGGACCTCTCGCGCTTCGACGTGCAGCTCCCGGCGGGTGCGGCATGGAACCCCGCCGGCGTCCAGGCATGCGGCGAGCCCGCGGCCAGCGAAGGCTCCTGCCCCGCCGCCAGCCGAATCGGAACGGCGATCCTCAGGGTCGGAGCATTCCCCGAGCCAGCATCGTTCACCGGCGCCGTATACCTGACCGAAGGCTACCTCGGCGCCCCATCCGGGCTCAGCATCGCGCTGGATGCCACGGCCGGACCGCTGCACCTCGGCGAGGCGGTCGTGCACGCCGGGGTAGGAGACGCGTCCAACGGCCCGCTCACCATCACGAGCGGGCCGCTGCCACAGATCCTCGACGGGATACCGCTGCAGTCAAGCGCACTGGAATTCGAGATCGAACGGCACGGGCTGATCCTCTATCCGAGTGCCTGCCAAGCGCGACAGATCCTCACGACCGTGCAGAGCATCGAAGGGGTGAGCGCGCAGGCCACAACGCCCTTCACCGTGGAAGGCTGCCAGGCCGCGCCCGCGCCGCCGACCGTCGCGCCCGCGCCCACAGCGCCGGCCGTTGCGAGCACGGCTTCCCCATCCACCGGCAAGAAGGGAGATGCCCGCCACGCGCGCAGAATGGCATCGCGCCATGCGATATCCCACATCCACGACAGGATCGCCAGCGGGCGCCTGCTGCTCAGGTTCACGACCTCTACCCGCGGGAGGATCAGGATCGCCGGCCGCGCAGTTCACAGCTACACGGAGAGGCTCGGTCGCGGCCGGCACCGGGTGCAGCTGAAGCTGACCGCCTTCGGTCGCCGCGCGATCCGCCGCCATCGCCGCCTCGAGCTGAGGCTGATCCTGCGCAGCCACGGCCGGCGGCTGCGCATCAGAGGATGGATTGTGAGGCCCGGACCGCGCCATTCTCCACGGCACACCCACTCACCACAGGGAGGCAACGATGCGTTTCATGGTTCTGGTTCCCGGGAGCCCTGAGTCCGAGGCTGGCGAGATGCCCAGCACAGAGCTCCTCGGGGCGATGACGAAGTACAACGAAGAGCTGGTGACGGCAGGCGTGATGCTGGCCGGCGAGGGGCTGCACCCGACCTCCAGGGGCGCGAAGGTCCGCTTCAACGGCGGCGACCGGACCGTGATCGATGGTCCCTTCACCGAGGCGAAGGAGATCGTCGCGGGGTACTGGATCTGGGAGTGCGCCTCGCGTGAGGAGGCGATCGAGTGGCTGAAGCGTGCGCCGTTCGGCGGCGGCGTGGAAATCGAGCTTCGCCAGGTCTTCGACGCCGAGGAGTTCGGCGAGCAGTTGACGCCGGAGCTGCGCGAAGCCAACGAGCGGCTGCGCGAGCAGGCGGCCAAGAGGCAGGCGTGAGCCTGTCGGCCACCCACCGTGCGATCGACGCCGTGTGGCGGATCGAGTCGGCCCGGTTGATAGCCGGGCTGACTCGCATCGTGAGAGACGTGGCCGCCGCCGAGGACCTCGCTCAGGACGCGTTCCTCGCCGCGCTGCAGCAGTGGCCTGAATCGGGAATCCCCGAGGTCGAGACGCAGCGGCCATCGGCGTGCGCGAACCGTATCGTTCTGATGCGCTTTGCGTCATAGTCGAGAAGGCGGCGATAGGGCGCGTCGCGACACGAGCGGAGCGGAGCCGTAGGGACGCTGAGCGGCGCTCGCGGCCCAGGAAGCTGAGAAGCCCATGCGCGAATGGGCGGCGAGCAACCGGACAGCAGACATTAGCCTTGACTTATTATCGGCTTTAGCTTATACTCGGCCGTGTGGCGTGGGAGATCGTCGTCACCGAGCAGGTCGAGCAGTGGCTTCTCCATGACCTCGACACCGCCCAGCGCAGGCAGATCGTCCCCGCCATCGACGAGCTGGAGGCGCAAGGCCCGAAGCTCGGCCGGCCGTTCGTCGACCATGTCAACGGCAGCCGGCACCACAACATGAAGGAGCTGCGCAGCGTCGGCGGTCATCTGCGCATCCTCTTCGCCTTCGACCCCGAGCGCCAAGCGATCCTGCTGATCGCAGGCGACAAGACCGACCGATGGCAACGTTGGTATGACCAGAGCATCCCAGTCGCCGACGACTTATACGACAAGCACCTGGAGCAGCTATGAAGACGACGAAGTGGAAGGACGTCCGCAAGCGCGTCGTCACGCCTGACGACGAGCCCCACATCCGAAGCATCCGCGAAATCATGCGCGCAGAGCGACGCCTCGCCGGCCTCCGCCGGCACCGGCATATGAGCCAGGAGACACTCGCCGAGAAGCTTTCCGTCTCGCAGTCGAGCGTCTCCCAGTTCGAGCGCGCCGAGGACATGCGGCTCTCCACGCTGGAGAACTACGTGGAGGCGCTCGGCGGCCACCTCGAGATCCGCGCGGTCTTCGACGACGAGACGCTGCCAATCAGCTGACCTGCAACAGGTCGGCGACCTGTCTGCGGCGGCTTCACTCAGAGGTGGGCGCGGCGGTTGCGCGGCACGCTACGAGATGTTGGCGTGACCACTGAGGTGCCCACATGAAGGTCGTGACCGTCAGAGACTTCCGCGACCATGCCAGCGAGATGTTCCGCTCCGAGGACGTGATCCTCATCACCCGCGAAGGCAGCCCGGCAGGGTTCTTCCTGCCCTGGGACACACCCCAGTTGCCCGTCGAGGTTCGCCGCGAGGTCTTCCTGCGCCTCTCAGAGCAGATCGGCGGCGAGCTCGCCGCCAGCGGCACAACCGAGCAAGAGGTCCTGGACGATTTCGCCGCCGATCGCGGTCGTCGCTGACGCCAACGTCCTGCTCTCGGCGTTGATCGGCGGCCGGCCTCCGCGCCGAACAGGGCCTGCCACCGCGCCGCCGCCGCCGCCGACGAGAAAGCCTTCACGAGCCCACCGCAAAAGCCAACGCGCCACCGGCGATCGCAGCCTGAACGCCGCAGACGCCCGACACACGCTCCCTGCCAAGACCGGCCAACAGCCAGCAACCCCGACACGCCCAAAAGACCCGTCCGGACGGGCTGGGAACCTCCCCCAAGACGGCCGCTCCGCTCCCGCAGCACCACCGGTCCCCCCAAGACACGAAAGCCCGCCGGCAACACGACCAGCGAGCCCCAAAACGTGAACAGGACAGGCCTTCAAACGTGAAGACCTGAAAGCGGGAGCGACGGGACTCGAACCCGCGACCTCCGGCGTGACAGGCCGGCGCTCTAACCAGCTGAGCTACGCCCCCGCGATTGCGCGGAGGGCAATCGGTGCTGCTCCACGCGCGTGCGCAGAAGTATGGCAGGAGTTGGGGCTGGCCGCCAGGGATGAGGGGGGTCGTGGCGGTAGCACTTGACGTATGCCATGTTGCGATATATCGTGAGCGTATCGGGACTGTTCTATACGGAAGGCTTTGAGATGCACACATATGCGATGCACGCGGAGGGCGGGGGCTGCGGGGGCGGCTATGACGTCTACGAGGACCTGCGCGGCCTGTGGCGCTCCATCACCGGCGGCGGTGCGGGGCCCGGGGCCGGACGGGGCGCCCATCGGCGCCATCATGGGCCGCCGCCCTGGGCGCGGGAGGCGCTCGGCGGGCTCGGCGGCGGACGGGGCGGACCGTTCGGGCGGCAGCGCAAGGCGCGGCGGGGCGACATTCGCACCGCTGCCCTGCTGCTGCTCGCCGAGGAGCCGCGCAACGGCTACCAGATCATGCAGGAGATAGAGCAGCGCTCGGAGGGGGCGTGGCGTCCGAGCCCCGGGTCTGTCTACCCCACGCTCCAGCAGCTGGAGGACGAGGGGCTGATCCGCTCCGAGGAGCTCGACTCGCACAAGCTCTTCGCGATCACCGATGCCGGGCGCACCCGGCTGGCCGAGCGCGGCGCAGAGACGCCGGCGCCATGGGAGCAGATGGCCGACGATCTCGGCGAGAGCGTGATCGCGCTCGGCGGGGCGGCGCGCGAAGTGATGCTCGCCTTCCGCCAGCTGATGCGCGCCGGCAACGAGTCCCAGCTCGCCGAAGCCAAGAAGATCCTCGCCACGGCGCGGCGGGAGCTCTCCCGGATCCTCGCCGACGGCGGCGAGACGGACACCCCGGAGCAGGAGAGCGACTGAGCGCACGACGGCCGGCGCGGCGCGGGGCGGCTCCCCCAGGACCGGCCCCGCCCGCGCCCGCCGCACCACATGCGCCACGGCCCGGCACGGGCCGCTCCCGCGTGAGTGCCCGCACCTCAGAGCGAGCCGTCACGCGACCCGCGCGCCGCCCGGAGGGCGGCTCAAAACTCGAAACTGGCCAGCCAGCCAGTCGTGGGTGTAGGGTTAGGGAATGGCCATCGCCGCACCGCCGCCGCTGGAGCATGTGAGCCCGCTCGCGCTGATCGCGGCCGACCTGCGCCGGCAGCGCTCCGCGGAGGTCGCCTACCCGCCGGGGGAGACCGACTTCTCGATGGCGCGCACCGTGCGCTTCTCAAACGAACCGCTGCCGATCCTGCTCGACGCATACCACCGCCACGGCCCCGTCTTCACCCTTCGCATCTTCCACGGGCTGATCGTCTTCGCGCTCGGGCCGCAGGCCAACCATCACATCACCGTCTCGCACGCCTCCAACTTCATCTGGCGGGAGTCACACTTTCGCGATCTGACCGCGCTGATCGGCGACGGCCTTCTCACCACCGACGGCGAATACCACCGCCGCTCGCGGCAGATCATGCTGCCGGCCTTTCACCGTGAACAGATCGCCGCCACCGTCGAGACGATGCAACAGGAGACGGAGCGGGCCCTCGATCACATTCGCCCCGGCCAGCGGCTCGACCTCTACTTTCTCACCCGCCGCCTCGCGCTGCGGATCGCGATGCGCGCCCTCTTCGGCCTCGACCCCGACGGCGGCCGCGCGCAGGAGATAGACGCCGCCTCCCTCTTCGAGCAGGCGCTCTCCTTCTACTCCACCCTCTACCCCCTGCGGATGCTGCGCGGTCCCGGCACGCCCTGGTCGCGTCTCATCAGCGCCTCCCGCCGCCTCAACCGCATGATCTATGAGGAGATACGCGATCGCCGCGCGAGCGGGCGCCGCGGCAGCGATGTGATGAGCCTGCTGCTCGACGCCACCGACGAGGACGGGGCCGCCCTCTCCGATTCACAGATTCGCGACGAGGTCATGACACTCCTGTTCGCCGGCCACGACACGACCACCTCGACGGTCTCCTTCCTCTTCCACGAGCTGGCGCGCAACCCGACAGTGACAGACCGCCTGATCGCAGAGCAGGACGAGGTGCTCGCGGGCCGCCCGCCGACCGGGGCCGATCTCACCGGAACGGCGCTCCCTCACCTGGAGATGGCGCTGGAGGAGACGCTTCGCATGTACCCGCCCGCCTGGATCGGCCCCCGCCGCTCGATCGAGCCGTTCACCCTCTGCGGCGTCGACGTCCCGGGCGAAGCATATGTCAACTATTCCTCCTGGGCCTCACACCACCTCCCAGATGTCTTTCCAGAACCCGATCGTTTCCTGCCGGAGCGTTTCACCCCCGAGGCGAAGGCCGCCCTGCCCAAGGGCGCCTACGTCCCATTCGGCGGCGGCTCGCGAACCTGCATCGGCATGCGCTTCGGCCAGCTGGAGATCCGCGTGATCGCGAGCGCGATCCTCAGCCGCTTCCGCCTCAGCCTGGCCGACGGCTTTCACCTCACGATCCGCCAGATGCCGACGCTCAGCCCCCGCGACGGCCTGCCCGTGATCGTGCACGCGCGCGATTGATTCTGTGAGCGCGCGGAGCGCGCCCGGGTCGCGCGGTGGCCCTACCGCAGCCGCGCTCGCACTTCCACGCGCCAGCGCCCCTGCCCCGCTTCACCGAGCGGACTGGCAGAGACGCTCTGCACCTCCAGGTGCGGGTCGGCGAAGAGCGTCACCTTCGCGATCCCCGCTATCAGCGGGCTGGTCGGCGTCAACAGCAGCCGGCCTTCGCTGGCATGCACGAGCGCCTCGATGTAGGCCCGAAAGCCGAAGAGGCGGCCGCTGGCGCGCACCCTTATCCCTTCCCGGCCGCCCGGCAGCACCTCCGCGCTCACCCCGCGCGGCAGGGCCGCCTGCAGCGAGGCGGTCGCGAGGATCGCGCTGCCTTCGATCGTCTGCCCATGCTTCACGAGCGTCGCATCTTCCAGGTCGATCGCGCCGGCGCCGAAGCCCGGGTCGCTCAGCTGCAGGCGCCTGGCAGTCACGTTCAGGTCGGTGACCGGCCGCGCCTGCAGCAGCAGCTTCACCACCTGATCGGGCGCGATCCTCAGCGATCGCGCCACCACGCGCGCCGAGTCGACTTTGCCCCAGATGAGCTCCACCGCCGGCACCGCTTCCAGACTGACGCTCTCCACCTCACCGTACTTCGCAACCCTGTCCCTGAGCACTTTTTCGGCGATCCCGGGCAGCACCAGCTGGGCGATCCCGAGCGCGAGCGCGACCACCACCACGATCCCGATGGCGATTCTGAGGGGCCTGCGGTGCGACATGCCCACCAGGATCGCAGGCGGGAGAGCTTTGCACGGCGGCGGGCCGCTAGCCTTTAGGCCCCGACTTCCGGGCGCGTAGCTCAGCTGGTCAGAGCACCTCGCTTACACCGAGGGGGTCGCCCGTTCGAGTCGGGCCGCGCCCAGGACCGAGAACGACTCCAGCATTAGCAACGACGGGCCGATCCGGATCGCGGTGATCGGCTCCGGGCCGGCCGGCTTCTACGCGGCCGGCCACCTGCTCGCCGAGAAGGACCATCACATCGAGGTCGACATGATCGAGCGGCTGCCGACCCCGTGGGGGCTGGTCCGCTCGGGCGTCGCTCCCGACCACCCGAAGATCAAGTCGGTCACCCGCATGTACGAGAAGACGGCCACCAAGGAGCGCTTCCGCTACTACGGCAACGTCGAGCTCGGGCGTGAGATCGAGCGTGAGGATCTGCTGCCCCATTACCACGCGATCATCTACGCGACCGGCGCACCCGGCGACCGCCCGCTCGGCATTCCCGGCGAGGATCTGCCCGGCAGCTGGGCGGCCCCCGACTTCGTCGGCTGGTACAACGGCCACCCCGACCAGCGCTCGCTGCGCTTCGATCTCTCCTGCGAGCGGGCGATCGTGATCGGCAACGGCAACGTCGCCCTCGACGTCGCACGCATGCTGACCCTCTCCCACGGCGAGCTGGCCGTCACCGACACGGCCGATCACGCATTGCAGGCGCTGCGCGAGAGCAGGGTGCGGGAGGTGGTGGTGGTCGGCCGCCGCGGCCCCGCCCAGGCGGCCTTCACCAATCCGGAGCTGCGGGAGCTCGCCGACATGGAGGGCGTCGAGGTGATCGTCGACTCCGAGGAGCTGGAGGGCGCGCTCGCCGTCGCCGACCCGAACATGGATCCGACGGCGGAGCGCAACGTGGCGCTGCTGCGCGAGTACGCCGTCGCGCCCCGCACCGGGGCGCCCCGCCGGATCGTGCTGCGCTTCCTGCTCTCCCCCGTCGAGATCCAGGGCGACGGCGGCGCCGCCGGCCGGGTGCTCTTCGAGCGGGGCGAGCTGGTGGCCGACGAGCACGGCGTCCTGCGGGCGCGGCCGACCGGACAGCAGGAGACGATCGAGGCGGGCCTCGTGCTGCGGGCGATCGGCTACCGCGGCCGGCCGCTGCCGGGCGTGCCCTTCGACGAGCGGCGCTCGGTCATCGCCAACGTCGGCGGCCGCGTGGTGGAGGCCGGCGAGGGCGGCGCCACGCGCGCGGGCGAGTATGTGGTCGGCTGGATCAAGCGGGGGCCGACCGGCGTGATCGGCACCAACAAGAAGGACGCTCAGGAGACGGTCGACGCGATCCTGGCCGACATCGACGCGGGCGCGCTGCTCACCCCCTCGGCCCCCGACGCCGAGAGCGTGCACGAGCTGCTCGCCTCCCGTCAGCCGAGCCTCGTCACCTACGAGGGCTGGTCTGAGATCGACCGCCACGAGCGGGCGCTCGGCGAGCCGGCCGGCCGGCCGCGGGTGAAGCTCACCGACATCGAGGAGATGCTGCGAATCGCAGCCGCCGAGCGGCCGACCGAGGAGCCGCTCGACACGCTCGGCCTGCGCTGAGCCGGCGCGGGGCACGACCCGTCCGCGACCCGTCCGCGACCCGTCCGCGACCCCTCTGCCCCTCCTCGTCAACGTTCGTTTGAGATCTGGCGCCGATTTGAGCCGGCCCGGCGTCTCGCCGCGTAGACAGGTCGTAATCATCGACCAGGGGAAGGTATATCGATGCGTCCAACCGTGAACCGGTGGGCGGCGACCGCGCTCGCCGCGTCGCTGACCGGCGTGCTGGCCGCGCTGCCCGCGGCACCCGCGAGCGCGAGCGCAGGCTCCGCCGCACCATCCGCCATCACCCGCGCGAGCGGCCCGCTGCTCGCCGCGCCGAGCGCGCTGCCCACATACGAAGTCAACGAATGGCTCTCCCAGGCGCAGCTGACGCAGCTGCTGGCGAAGCTTCCGATCGGCGGCTCCTCCGGGCCGGTGAGCCCCGAAGCGCTGAGCGTCGCGCTCGCCGGGCTGCCGGCGCTGCACAACCTGCAAATAGCCGACCTCACCGAAGCGCTCAAGCAAACGCTCGAAGGCCTCGCCCCCGCCACGACGCTCGGCATCCTCCGCGAACCGGTGGCGCTGAAAGCCCTTGCCTCCACGCTCAGCACGACCGTCGAATCGCTGCTCTCACCGACCGCGCTGACCGAGCTGCTCGGCCGCCTGCTCGGCGGCAAGTCGCTCTCAGAAGAGCTCGAAGGAGCGCTCGCCACGGTGAGCGCCTCCGAAGTGCTGGGCGCGCTGCTGGCCGGCAGCGGCTCGCCCGGCACGCTGCTCACCGGCCTGCTCGGCTCGCTGCCCGCTGGAAGCCTGGAAGGGGCGCTCGGCGGCAGCCTCGAAGGCGCCAGCGCCGTCGAAGAGGTCGTGCGGGAACTGGCCGAAGAGCTGCAGATGACGCCCGAAGCGCTCGCCACCCAGGTGGGCATGACCGCCGCGCAGCTGCCATCGACCGCGACGGCGATCACGACCCCGCTATCCAACGGCCACCTGCTCGGCGTGCTCGACGGCACCGACGGCGCGGTCCTCGGGACGCTGAAGACGGTGCTTCCCACCAAAGAAGAAGGCAGCGGGTCGGGGGCCGGCTCCGGGTCGGGGTCGGGGTCCGGGTCGGGGTCCGGCACCGGGTCGAAAACCGGAGAAGGGGCGGGCACGGGCGCAGGGTCCGGCACGGGCGGCTCCGCGGGCACCGGCGGCGCCACGGGCGGATCGGGCACGGCCGCGCAGGGCGCCACCAGCGCGCAGGCGACCGGGTCGACGGTCGTGGTGAACATGCCGCCCACCACGGCCGGCAGGCACGTCACCGCCTCGACGCGCCGCCGCGGCCGCCACCACCCCCAAGGGATCAGGGTCCTCCGGCGCAGGATGCGCCGCGGGGTGCTGCAGCTGCTCGTGAAGACTCCGGGCGCCGGCAGGATCGCGCTGCGAGGCGCAATGGTCCGCCGCATGCGCCGCCACGTCGGCCGCGCACAGCGCCTCTGGCTGCGCATACGCCTCTCCAGGGCCGGGATCGCCGCGCTGCGGCGCTCGCGGGCACGCGCCGGCCGGCGGCGAGGCCGACACGCTCGACGCGGGCGGACGGCATGGCTGCACCTGAAGATCCTATTCAAGCCGCGCCACGGTGCGCCCTCCCACGCAACGGTCCGCATGCGGCTCTGAGCCCGGGCGCGCCGGGACCGGCCGCGACGCCTGAGCCCGGCCGCAGTCGCCTTATGAGACACTGAGACGTGCTGCGCCGTTAGCTCATCGGGTAGAGCGCCGGACTTTTAATCCGGTGGGGCGGGTTCGAGTCCCGCACGGCGCATCAAATAAATGGCTTTCTAGAGCCAAATCTGGAAGCCAAGGGCACTAACGAAAAGTAAGCGTGTCCCGAATATGTCCCAAGCGGGTGGTAGGCTTCGGGACATGGTTGGGGTCATGGACGGGTCGCTGAACGCCGGCGGTGCGCGATCGGTGGGCTCCGAGCCCGCTCAGACCGACGCGGGGGCAGCCGTCGGCGCCGAGGGGACGCGGACACCGAGGCCGGGCGGCCGCCGGCCACCGGCCCAGCCGCCGAGTGGTCACGTCTTCAAGGCCAAGCGCACGCGGGGGGACGTCTGGTATGCGAAGTACCGACTGCCGGACGGCCGGCAGGTGCAGCGCAAGATCGGCCCGGCGTGGTCAGAGCGGGGGCGCCCACCCGCCGGCTACTTCACCAAGCGACTGGCCGAGGAGTGGCTGCGCGACCTGCTCGATCAGGCGCGGCGCGGGACGCTGCCGGGGATGGTGCTGACCGGCGCGCGCTTCGAGGACGCGGCCGCCGAGTACATGCGCTACGCCGAGCGGGACAAGCAGCTCAAGCCCTCCACGTTGAAGGGCTACCGCTACATCATCGACTCGCACCTGCTGCCCGCTTTCCGCGGCAGGCGGCTGGAGGACATCACCACGGCGGAGATCGAACGCTGGCGTCAGGGCCTCGGCAACGTCCGTGCCAAGCGCGAAGCGGCGCGCAAGGGCAGGGGCGGCACGCCGGCGCCGCCGCTCTCAAACGCGAGCAAGAACCGGATCATCGTCACGCTGCACGGCATCTTCAGGCGGGCGTGCAAGGTGTACGGGCTGCCCGTCAATCCCGCGAGCGGCATCGAGCGCCACCCACAGCGAAATGACGGCGACATCGAAGTCTTCTCGCCCGAGGAGGTGTGGGCGCTCGTGGAGGCGGCCGCATCCAAGCAGGACGGCGCCCTGTTTCTCACCGCCGCGTTCACGGGCCTTCGCCGTGGCGAGCTGCTGGCACTGCGCTGGCGTGACGTCGACTTCGCCGCGGCGCTGATCAGGGTGCGGGCGAGTTGGGCTGTCGGGAGCCTCACCGCGCCGAAGTCTGGGAAGGTCCGTTCTGTGCCGCTCGCGCCAGACGTAGCGGATGCGCTGAAGCAACTGCGCAAGCGCGAGCACTTCAAAGGCGAGGACGATCTCGTCTTCGCCGGGCCGGCTGGCTCCCACCTCGACGGCGCCGAGCTGCGCCGCCGCTACAAGGCGGCACTCGAAGATGCAGGGCTGCGCTCGCTGCGCTTCCACGACCTGCGGCACACGTTCGGCACGCGGATGATCGCCAAGGCCGACATCAGGCGTGTGCAGGAGTGGATGGGCCATGCCGACGTGCAGACCACGATGCGCTACCTGCACTACGCGCCGCGCGAGGAGGACGCACGGCTGGTCGCTGAGGCGTTCGCCGTAACGGGTAGGACCAAGGCGACGGTAGGTGGAAGGCGGGCGGCGTAGTGCCAAGACGGGGCGATGGTGTCCCTGGTGTCCGAGCCGCTTTAGCAGGATTGGGTCAGCGACCCGTCGCCCACGCCTTCGCCGATCATCCCTGTCCCGCCCGAGCGGCGCGCGCGATGAAGTCGTTCGCCCACTCGACGGCCGCATGCACATCCGTGTGGACGCCGAGGCCCTCAGCGGCAGAAGCATAGATCGTGTCCCAGCCGGCGTAAGCGCGGACGGTCGGCGGCCAGGGCGTGCCGCGGCGGGCGACGAACAGCCGCGTGGCGAGGGCATCTACGGCGGCCATGTCGATCCTCTCCTCCTGCTCAAGAATCTGCAGGTCGACAAGGTCATGCGCACGCTGGTTGGTGCCGGTGGCAGGGTTGGCCGTGGTACAGGCGTGCAGCTTCTGCGCGATTTGATGCTCGACCGCCAGCACAGGCAGCGGCGCGGGCGCGGGGAGGCCGATCTCGGCGAACATGTCAAGGATGTCCTGGGCGATCCTGGATTCAGCTTCTGCGGTGCTCCCGACCTCGTCGCGTCCGAGCTCGAAGCGCACGGTCAGCCAGTGCCGAGTCAGGTAGGCAACTCGAATGTCGAACGGCTGCATGACGTACTCCGCAGGCACGCCCTCTGGTTGTGGTGCGGCAAGCCGGGTGAGCGTGGCAGTGAATCCTTCCCACCCGGCAGCCAGTCCGTCATCCAGGCGATCGAGGTACTCCTGCAGGGAGAGAGACCGGTCGCGCGAGGCGTCGAGATCCGGCGTGAAACGACTGGCCTGCTCGCCGACGCGCAGCTTCATGGCGGTCCCGCCCTTGACCACGCTGGCTGGGAGCATCTGGCCGACGACGGTATTGGCGATCACACGTTGGATCCGCTTCACCGGTCGACCACGCTCACGCGCGAGGTTCTCGATTCGCGTAGTCAGCGAACGGAGGTTCCGGGGCGGCTCACGCGACCCGGTCACGACGGCCCTTCCAGATCGTCGAGCACGCGCTGCATGTCGCGGCGCGGCAGCAGCCCGGTGCGAGAGGCTTCCCTAGCCGCCTCGATCAGGCGCTCGTCCATGATCACGCCGCGGCAGTCGAGCAGGGCGCGTGCGACGGTGGTCGCCGGGATTCCCTCATAGACAGCACGCTCGCCGGCGGGCAGGCTGCGACGCTCGACCTTCAAGAAGCCGGGGTGTTGGCGACGGTCGCGCCGTGGCGTCGCGACGTGGATCTGGCGCGGGTTCGCCAGCGCCAGGTCGTGCAGCGCGAGCACCGCCTCGCCGTGGAGGTAGGCGTCTGCTCCAACGCGCAGGACGGCCTCCATGAACTGGTCGCGACCTGTTCGGGGTATGTCCTCGAACCGATAGAGCCCATGCCCCACGTGTTCGAGTCCGCCGCGGCTGCTCAGCTTGCGAAGCTCGCCGGGCGGCACACCGATCTCATCGGCGTCGCGGGTGCTGACATAGCCGTACTGATCGAGCGCGCGCTCGCGGAGTCGCCGTCGGTATGTAGGCGCCAAGGCCATACGCATATGATGCCACAAGCGTACCGCAAACGGTACGGTTCTGACGCCCGCCGGGCGATGGCGTCGCGACGCACGTCGTTCGTCAGGAGGGTTCCGACCCGGGAGGGCGCGGCTCGCC
>DAHVAB010000049.1 GCA_027314825.1 Solirubrobacterales bacterium | reverse complement strand
GTGAAGAACTGGAAGCCCTGATTCATCGCGTGCATCGCCGTGGGGATCTCTACGCGGAATTCGGTCTCCAACTGGTGGAAGATGCCGAGTCCTTCCGGACCCTTCAACCATGCGAACAGCGGCTTGATCGCCTTGTTGGTCGCCATGAAGTTGCGTTCAGCAGCGTTCGCGATCTCCGGGATATATGTGCGCGCCAAGCCGAGACCCTGCATGAGGAGCTTGACCGCCTGGACGCGCGCACCGGAGGTCGCCTTGTCCCAGAATTCGTTGACCTTCTCGCCAGCCTTCGCAAGCTGTAGCTCGGCGCGCACACCCTTCGTGCCGCCGAGTTCCTTCTGCAGCAGGTTGAATTCCTTCTGCGCTATGTTCGCCTGCCGAGAGTTCTTCCCGTAGATAGCGACCGCTCGACCCACGTTGTCGTACGCTTCCTGCAGGGACTTCGTGTCGGCGATCGTGGACTTCATCACCGCCATGTCCGAACCCATGCCGACCGCCATCTTTCCCGCGGCACCGAGCGCAAGAAGACCACCCCCGGCGGCAGCGCTAGCCGCCGATCCGGCAAGACCGCCGGCCAATGCGAGAACGTGCTCGGCGCCGAACCCGGCGAACGAGCCAAGCGTGCCGATCCCCGCCATGCCGAGCGGCCCGGCGCCCCACAGGAGGTTGCGCCAGTTGAACCCTCCTCCGCCGCCGCCGCGGTCACCCGCGGCACCCATCCCGAGCATCCCGAGGAAGCCGCCGCCGCCACCCTCTCCGCCACGGCCAGCAGCGAGGATCGCAGGCACTTCGTGCCCACGGCCTTCCGCAGCGAGCCGGCGCAATATCGCAGCCTTCTGCACGCGATTGCCCGCACCCAATGCGGCTCCGAGCGCAGCGAGATCCCCTTCGCTGTAGCCGCGCCGCCGGATTCCGGCGGCTGCCGCCGCCTCGGCTGCCGCTTTCGAGGACTCTCCATGCGTGCCCCGCACCGTCGTAACGCGCGTAGTGGACCCTTGCGAGGTCGCGATCGTCGTCGCTTGCGGACCACCCGACGCGGAGTCCTCACCGACTGCGGCAGCCAGGGACGCGAGCGGCGTGCGCTCGGCAGCCTCAATCACCACAACAAGCGGGTTCATCCGGGAACCGGGAGCCTGCGGGCCGCGCACACCCCAAAGCTCGGTGCCCCCCGAACGGCCCAAGATCGTCGTCGACCGCTCACCGCCAGCCACAGTCGTGGTGCGCCGCGACTCGCCGGCAGCCACGGTGCGCTCGCCCTCCGCCTGCGCAGCACTCACGCGACGGGCCGCTGCCGCTTCCTCGGTGCCGACCATGCGCGCACGCCGAATCCGAGCGGACGCGAGACGCTCCTCCTGCTGATTGAGCGCAGCGAACGTGCCGAGCAGGCCGTTCGCACCGGCAAGCGCTGGCAGCCCCGTGCTCTCGACGGTGAGTTTCGCTTTCAGGATGCGGTCGAGCTGCGCGACCTTCGCAGCGGCCTTCGCCTCCGCACGATCAAGGTCGCGCTCGAAGTCGCTGAGATCTGCGCTGAGGTCGAGCACCGCCTCGCCAAGTTGCTTAGACATTCCCCTATTCTCCCACTTGTACCGGTCGGATTAGCTGCCGATGCGGACGCCCAGCGCGCCCTTTTCCGTGATTTCAAACGTGGTCGGGAAGTTGGTCCACCGGAGGATTCCTTCGTGGTGAAACTGGATCGCGCCTTCCGCGAGTGTCCATGATTTGCTCGCCCCTTCCAGGCCGCTGAACTCGAACGCGAAGTAGGCTGCCGGCCGCCATTCCGCAGGCGACGTGTTCGACACTTCGCACCCCAGGTTGAGCGCCGCATTGCCCGCGGCGGCGTAGAATTCCTGGGACACCTCAGCCGTGCTGACGCTACGCGCGAGCAGACGCCGCTCTGAGATGCCGCTCAGCGAGCCGTCGTAAATGCCGGTCCACAGTCCGGTGGGGACGACCATTCCAATCGACACGCGGCCGGTTTCCGCCGTCACCCACCCGGCAGAGCGCCCCCCATATTCGCCTATATAGCTCATTGTTGGACCGCTCGTCGCATGCGTACTCCACTGTTGAAGTTACGTCCGCGCCCGCCGGCAGGAGGAGTCGTGCCGGCGGGCAACGGACCTGCGGCGCTCACCCGGGCGCCGCCTCGCGGGGGCTAAACCCGCAAGATCAAGGCTGAATGCCACGTCTACGCCTTCGCGCCGCCCGGATTGCTCGTGAAGGTCACGTACACGCCAGCGGCGTCCGCGCTGGTCAGCGCCGTACCGATGATCGCGTCGCCGGCTTCGGCCTTCACAGGGCGCCCTTCGGCGTTGCTCGTGAGCAATTCTCCGGCGTTGACCGGCGCCCCGACGGGGGCCTTGACGATCGGTCCTGGGACCGCGATCGTGCCGTATTCGCCTTCCTTCGGCGCGTCCTGCAACGCGAATGAGCGTTCATCCGCGCCAGCGAGGGCGAGCTTCCCTTCGCTCGTGACCTTCACCATGTAGAACTGGTGCGAGGAGAGGTCTTCCGCCGCAGGCGCAGACCATGTGTCGAATGGGTCGATCTTGGTGACAGACACTGTGGCTCCTATCTCGTGGTTATCGGCGGCGTCACGCCGCGATTCCCGCTTCGTCCGCGTGAGCGCGCTGCACCTCGGGGTCACGCATCGCCCGCGCCAGCGCCTCGTGCTGCGAGAGGTCCGGCTCGGCCTTCCGGAGCTCGGCCGCGCGGCGTTGCGCGATGCCGGCTGCGCTGATCTCGTGCTCAGCCTTCCGCAAATCCTCCGCGTGGATGGCCTCGGGAGCGCCTATGCCATGCGTCTTCGCGTACGTACCGCGAGCATGGTCGATAGCCCGATCGAGGCGCCGCTGCATCACGGGATCGCTCTCGGACTTGCGGTGGCGTTCGAGCGCGAGGAGGTCGTTCTCCGCCCCGTGCGCCTCGTCGGCCTTCGCGAGCGCGTTGCCGCCGATCTCTTCCCTGGCGATGCGCCTCGCACGCACCTCCGCCTCATGCTTGAAAATCTCCTCCACTCCGCGCACGACATCCTCATCAACTGGCATTCTCTGCTCCTTCTGTAGATCGAAGATCGTTCTGCGATTCATCGTCACAACTCCTTCTCCGGCTCGCTCTCGGCGAGCGGCCGGTCGTTCTTGCCGAGTGGGCCGAACACATCTGCGAAGGCGACGGACGGCAACTGCTCGGCGAGCATCCCGGCCCGCACCGCAGCGAGGACTCGCTCCGGGTGATGCCGCTGCGGGTCCAGGCCGGCGCGGCGCAGGTTGGCGTACTGCTCACCCGCGGTGTCCCGATAGGCCTTCAGTGCCTTCATCAGCGCCGCGATCGCCTTGTCCACACCTTGCGCTCGCTTCACGCGCTCCGGCTCCAGTTCGCGGCCCCGATTGAACGCCGCCTCGCGCTGCTGCTCCTTGGCCTGCTCACGCGCCTCACGCTCTCGACGCTCGCGCTCCTCGCGAGCGAGGGGGGCAAGTTCTGCGGCGCGTTCGGCCTCGACGAGTTCGCTCTCGATGTTCAGCAATTCGGCCTTCACGGCATCGTCGGTAAGAGCCTCCGGCGCTAGTCGCTGCCGCTGCTTGCGTAGCAGTGCCACCCGCGCGTCAGCGTCACGCTCAATCGCGGCGAGGTCCGCATTCGGGTCGGCCGGCACCTCCGGCTCGGAGGCTGCCTCATCGTGCAGGGCGAGGGCCGCCTCGTCTTCGACCAAGGTCCGCGCGAAGCGTTCACGTTCCGCAGTGCCGCGGCGGTTGAATTGATGCAGAGTGAGGTCGATCGCTTCGGCCGCCGGCTTGCCGCGTCGGCGGTGCGCACGGTACGCCTCGAACATGTCGCTGCCGGACTTCGGAGGGGTCATTGTGGTCGTCATCGAGTGCCTTTCGGTTGAGGTGAGTGTGAAGACCGCGGCGGACGGCGGCGGCGTGAACCGCTGCGCTCCGGCTTCGGCTTGGGTGTGACGCTGACCGCTCCGGTCGCCACCTGGCGGACACGCGACGGAAGCGGGTACTTCTGTTCACCGGCCGCGCGGCAGAGGACGCGCGCGACCGTCGCCGCGTCGAGCCCCGTTTCGCCGGAGATCCCCGCGATTGCTGCGTCCGGATCGCGGCGCTGGGAGTACCGACGATTGAACCGGGATATCAGCTCACTCGCCACGAGGCACCTCCTCCCGGTAATGCACGATGACCCTTTCACCGCGCCTACGATTCCGGTCCGCGCGCCGCCGTTCACGCTTCACCTGCCGATCCTTCGCCTTCGCGGCACGCTCGGCGCGGCGCGCATTCTGGCTCGCTTCACGGGCTCCGTCACGCATCACCTTTCCCCTTCCGCTCGATTGCTTCCAATGCGCGCTGGAGCCGCTCCCAGGCCCATCGCGCCTGCGACTGTGCCGCCCTGACCGCCCGTGCGACCGTGGAACGCTCGGCCGGCGTGAGATCGTCGCGTCCGGCGAGGACCACGAGCGCGATGTCACCCCAGGCCCCCAGGTCGGCCGCCTCCTCCATCGCCTCCCGCAGCAGCTCGGTCAACGGACGGCCGTAGCTATGATCGTCGTACTCGAGTGCGCCCGCCGCCATGCGCGCGGCCACATGCGCCGCGAAAGGCGCGGCCCGATTCACCGCTCACCCTCCTTCTCAGCGCGGCGCACGGCGTCGTGAAGACGCAGCCGGAAGGCGTCGCCGATCGCGGCGAGCTCCGTCAAGGCTTCGTTCAGCATCATGCCGGCCGCAGCTTCCGCCGCGGGATTGCCACCTTCCCGGCGCAGCACGCGGGCAACCCCGAGCAGGTGCCCGGCGAGCTGCTCCAGTCGGGGTTCAATCATCGGGTCCATCCTCCACCACCTCCACATCGTTGATCTCCTCCGGCGCCGGCAGCGCCAGCCAGTCTTCGTCCCCCTCCCGCCTCTCCTGCGCGGGTCGTTCACGCTCAACCTCCGTCAGGAACTCTTCACGCAAGACGCGGCGCGCGTCATCCACAAGCTCGGCCGACGACTCGGCAACCACACGCGCACGCAGGCGCTCCTGCGAGCGGGAAGTCAGACCCTCCACGTCGCCATCCCGGGATGCCTGAATGCACGCCTCCAGGAGCGCAACCCCTTGGGTGCGTTCCATCAGCGTGGCCACGCCCAGGGCACCGAAGTACAGCCGCAGGATGTGGCCCAAGCGCTCCCCCTGCGCTTGCGTGATCTCGACCTGAAGCACCTCCAGACGAGACGCGGCCGCCTCGAGCTTCCCGGCCTGATCGATCATCACGCCCGCCGCGATGGATAGGTCACGCACTCCCGCAGTACGCCCCTCCGCGATCTTGACCTCAGCCGCCTTCCGCGCCTTCTCGGCGGTCTTCAGCATGGCGCGCCCCATCTTCACGAGCTCGCCGACCGTCCCACCGATCTGTGCCGCAGCAGGCTCCGAAGGCATCGCGCCCGGCAGCCGTGTCGCCCGCGTGCTATCCACCGCCGTCGCAGCAGTCGAACTCGCCCCACGGCTACGCCACGCCCGCAACGTCGACTCCTTCACGCCCGACAACTCCGCCGCACGCTTCGGGCCATACTCCTCCGCGAGCTTCAACGCCCGCGCCTTCAACACCGGATCAGCCGGCCGATTACGCGCCATCAGAGAGCCCCTTTCCGCAATGCAGCGCGAGCAGAAACCAGCGCCACGCTACAACGAAGCTACACCCGCGCTGAAAAGCCTTTACGCCACTTCGGCCATACGAAAATCGGCATGTCCGTAGTACGCCCACGCCGGCTCGATCGGTCATAATTCCTGGCTCCGCGGTCGCACTGCGAGCACCGAACCTGCTCGTGGCAGTCCATTCGGCAGACGACGACGCCGACGCTGCGGCACGCTCTCGGATTTGGCTTGCTGCTGCGGATTATCGGCTTGCGAGCGGCTGCTGCCGTAGCGTGACATCGCAGCATCGACGGACTCCAAACGGAAGCGCAGACGCGCTCGCGGCCCGTCACCAAGCCTGATCGCATGCAGCTCGCTGGCATGGTCGTACACCCAGCGCGCGCTCACACTAAGCCGCTCGGCCACCTGTGCCGCCGTCAGCGTGTCTTTTGACGCAGGAGCGCGCTCAGCCGGCGCGCGCGCAGCTTCTAGCCGTTCAGCGAGCATGTCGGCAAGCCGTTCGAGTTGCCCGTCCGTGAGGATCGTCTCGCTCATGCGACCCCCTCGAACTTGGCGCGGAGACGCGCTAGCTCGTCGGTCGCGCTTGCCCCCTGAGACGACAGGTCATTCAGGCATTCACGGTCATTCACGCCCCCGTGGTTGCCCGTGGTTGCCCCTGAATGACCCTGAATGACCTCTCTCTTAATGCCCTTTAGCTCCCAGACGTACGGGCCGTGGTTGCCCTGCGGCCTGTAGGACCTGCATAGGCGTTCCCGCGCCTTGCGCAGCGCCTTCTCACCGATCTCCGCCACCTCGGCTGCCTGCTTGATCGCGTCGACCTCTTGCGGACCATCTGCGAGTAGGTCCTGCAGGAAGACGATCGCGGCATCTGTCTGGTTGCGCACCGACTCGCTGCTGACGACATCCTCGGCGCGAACCACGCTGTCGCCGAGGTGGCGCAGGCGCGGGGCCGTGATGTCTTCGGTGACGCGCTGCTCCTCGATGATGAACGCGGCGCCGGTCGTGCCGCGCGCGAGGTTTCCCTTCGGTCGCGTCAGCACCTTGGATGCGCCGAGGTCGCCTTCGGGGTCGCTTGGGTCTGGTCCCCAGATGAGGACGGACCGCGCGAGCGCCGGGATGCCTTGGGAGTCGGAGATGCGCGAGAGCGCGTCCGTGGTGTCGCCGCGGCGGTTGATGTGGAGCACGAGCAGCACCGCGATTCCGCGCTCCTGGGCGAGCCGGCGTAGCGGCTCCAGTGCGCGGCGGACCGCCTGGTTCTTCCAGCTGTCCACGTTGGAGGCGAAGAACGCCGTCACCGGGTCGACCGTGATCAGGCGCAGGTTCGGGTGCGCGTCGCACTGCTGCTCGATTGACTTCGCGTCGAGCGTCCAGTCTTCGGACAGGCTGACGAGCTCGACGTTCGCGCCGGCCGCGTGAAGGCGCGGCACGCCCGTGTCGGCCGGGTCATCCTCCGCGTTCAGCATGAGGACGTGGCCGCCTTCCCTGGTGGTGCGGGCGGCGAGCCACGCGGTGAAGAGCGACTTCGCTTGCCCCATTTGGCCGGCGATCACGCTCACCTTCCCGAGTGGCACGTATGGCGCCCAGAGCCAGTCGACGCGACGCATGGTGATATCGCTGGCGCGGATCGCGCTCATGGCACCTGCACCACGAGCGCGCGCGGTCCCCACCAGCATTCCCAGCAGTGGCCCTCCTGGCAGCGGTACTCGCATATCGCGCCTTCGCGATCCAGGTGCAGGGCGTAGGGGATGTACGCCTCGTCGAACGTGCCGCACGCCTCGCAGGCGTCCGACGCCGGCAACGCGCGGAGGAGAGCCCGGACGGCCGACTCCGCGTCGCGCTGCCCGAGCGAGCCGTCCCGGTTGGCTCGCTCCACGAATGCGGCGAGCGCGCCCCCGAGCGCGTGCAGCTCGGGACTCTCCCGCAGGTGCTCCAGGTCGAACGGTAGGAACGGCGCGCTCATGCCTGCTCCTCCCATTCGATCCGCACGATTCGGCCTACCGGGATGGTCAGACGCACAAGCGGACGCGTCGCGTCGGCGTTGGTCCCGAGCTTCAGGCGGCCGGTGAACGTGACGGCAGCCCCGTCATAGGCGGCGTGCTCCGCGATGTACGACTTGCCGGGGCACACGATGAGGGCGGGCCCTTCCTTGACGATCACGGCGCTCATGCGATCACCGCTCCCGCCACGTACCGGACGCCGCGCTCACCACGCCAATGCCGCAAGCGACGCGCTGGCGTGCGCAGCGACATGTAGCTCGACGAGTACCCGGCGAAGGTGCGTGTCACCTCGCTCCGACAGCCCGGACAGCCTGCGTCGCCACCATGCACCGTCCGATGCCGAGAGCAATAGCGCACGGCCCGGGCGGTGAGGAGCAGCCGCACCGCGTCTGACTCTGTGAGGGGGATGAGATCCCCGCCTATGGCTAGGCGCTCAGCGCGGTCGCCTCGAGGATCGAGGTCTGAGAGATCGGCGGGGCGCAGCCGCCGCGCCGCCTGGCGGCATCGGTCGGAGCAGGTGGTCGCCTGCGGGCGCAGGTGCTCAATCGATGTACCGCACGCACGACAACGCCGGCCAGCGGCCGGCGCGGAGAGTGCGGCTTCAGGTTCCGGTTCTGGGTCTTCGTCCGAGGGAGGGTCGGCCGAGGAAGTGGTCGAGCTCGCGCCGGTGCGTCGACGGGGCGCGTGCTCGCGTGAGCGCGGGCGCGGCGTGCTCCTCGGGCGCAACTCCCTGGCGAAGGAGCGCACGCGGCATACCGCGCGCCATACTTCGCGGGGAGGGCTGTACGGCTGGATGGTCGCCACGACCTCGCCGTCGTCATAGAGCGAGGTCTCATAGCCGAAGTCGGCGAGGACCTGGTGAAAGTTCAGGAGGTCACCGTCGGGGAGCGGCCCCCGTATGTCTATGGGCTTGCGCCGTACGGGCGCATCCTGATCCTGCATTGGCAATCCCTTCTATCGCGTTGCGCTTGACCCTACGCCCCGGCCCGGATGGTCCCTGCGGGCCGCCGGCCTGATGGCCGACGGCTGCAGCGGGAACGCGATGGGCCGGATTGCCGGATCAAGCCCTAACAACCATGCTACGGCCGTCCCGGTCGGAACCTGTCACGGTTTCCGGGGCGCCTCCCGCTCGGCGTCATGTTCAATCGGCAGCCCTGCCGAAACTCCCGCAAATCGCCGCGTTATCGTTCGTCTGCCGATTGCCGCACGCATATGCTGAGAGGGCCGAAAGCCCAGCACTGATGCGGGATTCCGGCCCTCTCGCGTGTTCTTGGTAGACGCCTCCGGAGCGGAAGGTCGCGTGTTCGAATCACGCCGGGCGCGTGTGCCGATCGGGCCCGCTGCGGCGGCGGCGGCCGATCAGGCGCCGTCGCAGCCGGCGGGCGCCGCTTCCCGGGCGAGCCGGTCGATGAGCTCCGCCCGATCGGTGCCATGCAGGCGCAGCACGCGGTCGCAGTCGTTGCCGTAAAGGTCGATCACCGCGAGCAGCAGGTCGGCGGTCGTGATCGCCGTCTCTGAGCGCCGGCGCGCTATCCGACCGGCCATCTCGGCCACTGCGGCGACCGGGTCGCCGCCTGCGATGCCGGCCTCATCGGCACCGCCTTGAACGATCGGCCCCGCCGCCGCGGTGGCTGTGCTCGCGGCCTGAATCCGCGCCTCGCCGACCCCGAGCGACTGCAGCGCCGCGCCGGCCTGCCCGTGCAGGCGCAGCACGCGCAGCCAGTGCTCGACGGCGGCCTGGCGGGTGCGGGTGAAGGGCATCGCGGTGGCGGCTATCCCAAGCGCCATCGCCGCGTCCGGTGCCAGGCTCCCGCCGCTCGCGCCGGCAGCAGCGGCCCGGCCTGCTGCGAGGTCGCGGGTACCACCACGAGCGACGCCGATCTCGCGCGCACCACAGTCGCCACCGCCGTCGAGGTGGCGGCCCTCGCCGTTCCCACCGCCGCCGAGCGGGCTCATCGCGCCGCCCCCACGCTCATCCTGCGCCGCTCGGCGGCCGCTCGCAGCTCAGGCACGTTGTCGGCGCGGACGTCCACCCGTGCCTCCGTGCCGTCCTTGCGAACCTCCAGCAGCGCGCCGCCGGCGCGGATGGCCTCCTCGCGGGCCGTGACGATCGCGTCGTGCACCTGCTCCGGGGTGAGCCCGCACGCGGCGAGGAAGCGCTCGGGCCGCCCGCCGACTGTCTGCTCGCCGCCTGCGAGATGCAGCTGCTCGCTGACGATCCGCGGCGGCTCGGCGCCACCCTCGATGCTCAGCAGGCATGCGGCCATGTCATCCGGGCGCGCGTCGGTCCGCGCGGCCACACGGGCGAGCAGCTCATCGGCGCTGGCCTGCGGGCCGAGGTCCGCGAGCGCGCTCTGCAGCCGTTCCGAGCCGAACCGTTCCGCGCCGCTGCGAGCGTCGGTCACCCCGTCGGTGTGCAGGCACACCCGTGCCCCGCCGGGGATGGAGACGACCGTCTGGCGGGTGCCGGTCTGCAGTCCGGCTGCGATCGGCGGCGCCGAGCACGCGCTCACCGGAGTGAGCGCTCGCGAGTCGCCGAGCACGAGCGGCGGCGGGTGGCCGGCGCAGGAGTAGACGAGCGTCCGCTCCCGCGGCGCGTAGGTCGCAACGGCAACCGTCACGAACGACTCGCCGAGCTGGCGCTCCAGCACCCTTCCGGCGGTCCTGATCGCATCGCGGGGCGCGAGCCCCGCCTCCAGGTAGGCACGCAAGGTGAAGCGGACCAGGGCGGTGTGCGGCAGCGCCTGGCGTCCGTGGCCGGATACGTCGCCGAGGATCGCCGCCACCTGCCCGCTCTCCAGCGCGAAGACGTCGTAGAAGTCGCCGCCGGCCCCTGGGCCATCCGCCGGCATGTAGGCGGCGGACGTCATCACCGGGCCGATCCTGCCGGGCAGCGCCGGAAGCAGCGCAGCCTGCAGGATGCCCACGTCCTGGAGCAGCTGCTCGCGCTGGCCGGAGAGCCGGCTCGCACGCCGCGCGGCCAGGCGGGAGCGGACCGCCAGCGCGAGGGCGAGCGCGAGCAGGGCGGCGATCGCGATCCGCAGCGGCAGGGGCACCACGTCGACGATCCGCGTGAGCGTTCTCACGATCGGCGGCGGCGCCGTCGCCTGCGCCCGCGATGAGCGCCTGCGTCGCGGGGACGCGCTCGCGGCCGGCGAGCCGGACGGGGAGACCTCGGCGACGGCGGGCGTCGCCGGCAGGGCCGACATGGTGGCGGCGGCCAGGAGCGTCGAGGCGCCGGCGCGCCGAGCATGGCGTCCACCTGCCGCCGGCCGTCTGCGCGGTCCGCGATGCGCCCCCGCGTGCCGGGCGCCTCAGCCCCGGTGAGCTGCGGCTGGCACGCCGGCGCC